>NZ_JAOPWR010000280.1 GCF_025965585.1 Pseudonocardia sp. | reverse complement strand
TGCTCGCGCTCGGCGCCCTGGGCCTGGCCGCAGCGGCCGGGACGGGTGCCGTCGCCGCCCGGCGGGCCCGGCGGGCGTGAGGTGCGCGGGGACCGCGTCACCCGACTGTTGCTCGCGGCGGCGCTGGTGACCGGGCTCGGCGGCGCCGGGGCGGTCGCGACGGCGCTCGCCGACGCTCCCCGCGCCCCGGAGCGCGCGGCCGCCACCGCTCCGCTCGCACCCGGGCACGCGGCTGCGGTGCTCGGGCGCTCGGTGCCGGTGGCGCTGGACATCCCGGCGATCGGGGTGCACGCATCCCTCGTGGCGCTGGGGCTGCAGGCCGACGGGACCGTCGCGGTGCCGCCCCTCGGTTCCCCCGACGCCGGCTGGTACGAGCACTCGCCCACCCCCGGCGAGCGCGGACCGGCCGTCCTGCTCGGGCACGTCGACTCCGCGCGCACCGGCCCCGGCGTGTTCTACGACCTGCGGATGCTCGTGCCCGGCGACGCCGTGCGGGTGTCGCGTGCCGACGGGAGCACCGTCGTCTTCCGCGTGGACTCCGTCGAGCGCTACCCGAAGGCGGCCTTCCCCACGGCCACGGTCTACGGCGACATCGACCACGCAGGCGTCCGGCTGATCACGTGCGGAGGGGCGTTCGACCGGGCCGCGCGCAGCTACGTCGACGACGTCGTGGTGTTCGGTTCCGCGGTCGCCGCATGATCCCCACCGAGGAGCCGGACTTCGAGGCGTTCGTGCTCGCGCACGGTCCGGAGCTGCTGGCGTTCGCGCGCCGGCTGACGCTCGACCACCACCGGGCCGAGGACCTCGTCCAGGAGGTGCTGGCCCGCATCGGGCTGTCGTGGTCGCGGACCGGGCGCATCGCCGACCTGCGCGCCTACGCCTACAAAGCCGTGCTCAACGACTTCCTGTCCTGGCGCAGGCGGCGGTCGTCGACAGAGCGGGCGACGGCCGATCCGGACCGCCGTGACCACAGCACGGCAGCCCTCCCCGAGGACACGGTCGTGCTCCGCGGCGAGCTGCAGGAGCTGCTCGGTGTGCTGCCGGTCGTCCAACGCGCGGTGCTGGTGCTGCGCTACTACCTGGACCGCTCCGACGCCGAGATCGCCGTGATGCTCGGGTGCCGCCAGTCCACCGTGCGGTCCCACGCGCGGCGCGCCCGCGCCGCCCTCGACGCGGCCCGGGGCACGAGGACCCCCAGCGAGAGGACGCGGCGATGACCGATCCCGAGAACACCCTCCGCTCCGCCCTGCACGACCCCGGCCTCGACACCGGGATCTCGGCCACCGATCTCCTGGCCGGGGTGCAGGACCGGGGCCGACGGCTGCACCGCAGGCGCCGCACCGTCCGGACCGTTGCGGCGGCCGTCGCCGTGGTCGTGGTGGTGGGCGGGGCGGCGGTGCTGATCCCCCACCGCTCGCCCGTGGTGCAGCCGGCCCGTCAGCCGGGAGGCGTGACGGCTCCCGCCACCCCCTCTCCGTCCGACGGGCCGCGGGTGCCGGTCCCCGCGCCCGCACCGACCGCTGTCCCGGCGTCGACCGTGCCGACCGCAACGGCCGGCCGGCCGGCACCGGCCACGACGCCGCCGGTCGAGGCGCCGCGTGCTGTCGTCCCGGCGGCGGTCGGGCCTCCGGTCGCCGCGACACCGTCGGTCGCCGCGACACCGTGAGCCGGGTCGCGGGCTCAGCCCAGCAGGTGGTCGCGCAGCAGGGACGCGGCGGCCGCGCTGCGCCCGTGGGCGGCCAGCAGGCCGGCGGGGGCGACGGTGAAGTCCGTGTCGACGACCACCCGGACGCCGTCGAGCACCGGGGCGAGCTCGGGGTCGGCGCGCAGCGTGCCCTCCACGGCGGCGAGCCCGCCGTGCGGGTCGCGACGCCGGAACACCCCGCCCGAGAGCACCAGCATGCCGACGCGGCGCCCGGCGGCGGCGTTGACGCGCAGGTGCCTGCGGACGGCGACCACGGCGGCGAGTGCGGCGATGCGGCGGTCCTCGGCCGCACTGCCCGCGTCGCGCGGCACGTAGCCGACCTCACCGGTCATGCGGGCCACCGTCGGGCCGAGGAGGTCGGCCTCCACCGGGTCGACCACGCCCTCGGCCTGCGCCCCGATCAGCACGCCACCCGCGGCCGCGCGGACCCCGAGGTCGCCCTCGACCGTGCGGCCCGCGTCCGCGCTCGCCCGGTTCGCAGCGTCCTGGCCCTCGTCGGCCCAGTGCACGTCCGTGGTGGCGCACCCGACGTCGACGAGCAGCACGGGGCCACCGCAGATCCGGGCGAGCTCGGCGGCGCCGCGCCCGACCGCGTCGGAGGTGGGCACGCGCACGAGCCTGCGGAAGCGCGGCGCGACGGCCGGGCCGCGACCGCCCACCGCGTGCCTGCGGTAGAGCTGGGCGAGCGCCGCGCGGGCGGGCCCCGCCACGATCTCGCCCCGCCTGGGCAGGACGTTGTCGCTGGTCAAGACGGTGCGCCCGGTGGCGCGCAGCAGTGCAGCAGCGTCGTCGCGGGCCGCGACATTGCCGGCCAGGACGATCGGGTAACGGATCCGGGCAGCTGCGAGACTGCCCGCGTTGTGCAGCAGGTCGGCGGGGTCGTCACCGTCGGAGCCGCCCACGAGCAGCACCACCGCGGGACGCGCGGCGCGCAACGTCCGGATGTCCTCGGAACCGAGCGGTCCGGCGTGCACGTGCACGACGTGCGCCCCCGCCGAGCAGGCGACGCGGTGCGCGGCCTCCGTGGTCATCAGCAGCTCCGAGCCGACGACGGCGAGCCGCAGGCCCCCGCCCGCCGACGAGCACGCGAGCAGCTCCGGGTCGGGCGTCTCACCGGCCGGCCCGGCGGCGCACACGGCGCGGACGGCCGCGTCCATGCCCGTGAGCACGTCGTTCGCGGTGGTGGGGTGCTCAGCGAACCCGGCGAGTGCACCGTCGGGGTGCACGAGGACGGCCTTGGTCCACGTCGAGCCCACGTCGAGGCACACGGCGGCGGCCTGTTCGGAGGGCATGGGGGACGAGCCTAATCGCATTCCGGGAACCCCGGCCCGCCCGATTCGTGGTCAACAACCGTCCCGTCCGGGTAGTTTGCCGTGACACGCACCACAGGACGGGAGCCGTAGATGCTCGGACTCATGCAGGACCGCCCGCTCGCCCTGCCCCACGTGTTCCACCGAGCCGAGCAGTACTTCGGACACAAGACGATCGTCACCGCCGAGGCCGGGGGCGAGACGTCCACGACGATCGCCGAGTGGGCGGTGCGCGTCCGCAGGCTCGCCACGGCGCTCGACACGCTCGGCGTGAACGCCGACGGCCGCGTGGGCACGTTCTGCTGGAACACCGGCCGGCACCTCGAGCTCTACATGGCCGCGCCGTGCACCGGGCGCGTGCTGCACACCCTCAACATCCGGCTGTTCCCCGAGCAGCTCGTCTACATCGCCAACCACGCCGAGGACGAGGTCGTCTTCGTCGACCGCTCGCTGCTCCCCCTGCTCTGGCCGCTGGTCGACAAGCTCGACACCGTCCGCGCCTACATCGTCATCGACGACGGCGCCGACGTCGCGGTCCCCGACGACCCCCGCGTGCACGACTACGAGGAGCTGCTGGCGGCGGCGTCACCGTTCGAGGGGCAGTTCGTCGTCGAGGACGAGAACACCGCCGCCGCCATGTGCTACACGTCCGGCACCACGGGCAACCCCAAGGGCGTGGTCTACAGCCACCGCTCGGCGGTGCTGCACTCGCTGATCACGCTGACCGCCGACGCGTTCAGCCTGGCGGAGCGCGACGTCGTGCTGCCGGTGGTCCCGATGTTCCACGCCAACGCCTGGGGCCTGCCCTACGGCTGCCTGCTGGCTGGCGCCGACCTCGTGTTACCCGGCCCCAACATGACCCCGCAGGCGATCGTCGGACTGCTCGAGAAGCACAACGTCACCGTCACCGGAGGGGTGCCCACCATCTGGATGGGCATGCTGCCGCTGGCCGACGGGCGCGACCTGTCGGCGCTGCGGTTGATCCTCTGCGGCGGGTCGGCGGTGCCCCGGTCGCTGTCGGAGTCCTACCGCACCACGATCGGCATCCCGATCACGCAGGCCTGGGGCATGACCGAGACCAGCCCGATCGCCACCATGTCCACCGCGCGCAGCCAGCACGCCGCGCTCACCGAGGACCAGCGGGCCGACGTCCGCGCCCGGCAGGGGCAGCCCGTGCCGTTCGTCGACATCCGGCTCGTCGACCCGGAGTCCGGGGAGAGCCAGCCGTGGGACGACGCCGCCACCGGCGAGATCCAGGCCGCGGGCCCGTGGATCGCGAAGGAGTACTACCGCGGGGAGGGCGGTGGTGCCCAGTTCACCGAGGACGGCTGGCTTCGCACCGGCGACGTCGGTACGGGTGACCGCTACGGGTTCGTGCGGCTGGTCGACCGCACGAAGGACCTCATCAAGTCCGGCGGCGAGTGGATCGGCTCCGTGGAGCTCGAGAACGAGATCATGGCGCATCCCAAGGTCGCGGAGGCCGCGGTGATCGCGATCCCCAGCGAGAAGTGGGTGGAGCGGCCGCTGGCGTGCGTGGTGGTCAAGCCCGGCGAGACGCTGACGGGCGAGGAGGTCATCGAGTTCCTCACGCCGCGCGTGGCCAAGTGGTGGCTGCCCGACGCCGTCGAGTTCATTGACGAGGTGCCCAAGACGAGCGTCGGCAAGTTCTCGAAGAAGACGCTGCGGGAGAAGTTCGGCGGGTATCAGGTGGCGGGGCCGGAGCGCACCTGAACCGGCGCCCCCTCCTCGCACAGGGCCGGGTCGAACGTCGACGCGAGACGGGCCCGGGCGGCACCCAGGTGGCGGGCGACCTCACCGGTGATCCGGTCGGCGTCGCCCGACCATCGTCGCGCCCGTTCGTCGCTCGGCAGGGCCTGGTAGGTGATCAGGAGCCCTTCGAGCGCATCGAAGAGGTCCGCGACGGCCGCCGAGCGCGCGGTGGCGGCCGTCCGGGCTGGGCTGGTCATAACGTTATGGATACGCCGGCCGGCCGCTCGGTCGGGCACGGTGATGAAACGACCGTGTGAACCTCTTCCGGGTGACGGTTTTCCGGCCCCCCGGGGCGGACGGCGGGACGCCCCCGTGAGAGGTTCGACGACCACACTCCCCGGAACGAGCACGACCGACGACGGCAGGACATGACGACCGCACGACTGGTTCCGCCCCGATCCGCGCCGCCACGTGCGGTGAGCACCGCGACGGCGGCGCTGCGGATCGCCTACTCCGATCTCTCGACGATCGCGGCCACCCTCGACGAGGAGGACACCTGGCGCCCCACGCGCTGCGCCGGGTGGGTGATCCGCGACCTGCTGCTGCACCTGCTCGGTGACGCCCAGCGCGGCCTGGTCGCCCTGGCCACGCCCGCGGCCGGCCCCGCCGACCGCGACGCCGTCAGCTACTGGGAGACCGCCCCGAACGGGCACGATCCCGCGTTCCGCGAGCTGCGTGCCCAGCGCACCATCGCGAGCGCATGGGACCTCCCGGCGCTGACCCGCGCGTTCGTCGAGACGAGCCGGGCGGTGGTGACGCTCGTCGGCCGCGCGGCCCCGGACGCGCTGGTGGCCACCCAGGACCACGTGCTGCGCGTGGACGACCTCGTCACCACGCTGGTGGTCGAGGCGGCGGTGCACCACCTCGACCTCGTGGTCGGCCTGCCGCGTCCGGGGCCGCGTCCCGAGCCCCTCGCGCTGGTCCGCCGCACCCTCGACGGGCTGCTCGGCAAGCCGGCTCCGGCCGACTGGTCGGACGAGTGGTGGGCGCTCGTCGGCACCGGCCGGGAGCCGCTCAGCGGGCGCGAGCGGCGCGAGCTCGGCGCGGCCGCGGCCCAGCTCCCCCTCCTGGGCTGAGGCCCCGCCCCGCGCGGCAGCCGTGCCACCCCAGAGAGTGCGTCGGCCACTGGCCGGGTGGAGACTCACCGGGTGCCCCCGCGCAGTGACCACCACGAGCGCAGTTCGCGTCCGGGGCCCTCGCAGATCAGGTCCGCGTCGCCGGCCACCGAGCTCCGGCTGACGCTCCCGGCGGCGATGGTGGCGCCGTCGCTCGCGCGCGAGTGGCTCGGCCAGTGGCTCGGGGAGCGCGACTGGGACGTGGAACAACGGGACGACCTGGTGCTCGCCGTCAGCGAGGCCGTCAGCAACAGCGTCGAGCACGGCTACGGTGTCGACCACGCCACGCCCGTCGGGCGCGAGGGCGTCATCGAGGTGCACGGCGTGCTGCACACGGAGCCCGACGGCCGCCGCCACCTGGTCCTGACCGTCCGCGACGAGGGCGAGTGGCAGCCGCCGTCGGCCGAGCGGGGCAACCGCCGCCACGGCATCCCGCTCATGCACGCGTGCGCCGCCCACGTCACCGTCGAGGGTTCCGGCCGCGGCACCACGGTCGTGCTGCGCAGCCACCCCCTGCCGCCGCACGGCGTACCGGGCTGAGCCCGTGCGGATCGTCGCCGTCGACGACCTCGCCGCCCGCGTCCTCGCCACCCCACCGCGCTGCGGGGCCACGCGGCTCGTGTGCGTCGACGGGCCGTCCGGGTCGGGCAAGACCGAGCTCGCCGGCCTCCTCGCCACGGCTCTGCAGGACCCGCCGCTCGTGCACATGGACGACCTCTACCCCGGCTGGGACGGCCTCGCCGACGCCGTCCCGCTGCTGCACGACCAGATCGTGGCGCCGCTGGTCGCCGGCCGGCCCGCCCGCTACCGCCGCTACGACTGGGACCGCGGCGCGTACGCGGAGGAGCACGACCTCGGCACGCCCCCGCTGCTGCTCGTCGAGGGAGTGGGGTCGGGGGCGCGCGTGATCGCGGCGCACGCGGTGCTGCTGGTGTGGATCGAGGCATCGCCCGAGGAGCGCTTCCGGCGGGGCGTCGAGCGGGACGGCGAGGCCTACCGCCCGCACTGGGATAGGTGGGCTCTGCAGGAACGGGCGCTGTTCGCGGCGGAGGGCACCGCAGCACGCGCGGACGTCCTGCTGGACGGGGCGCCGTCGCTCCCGCACGACCGGGAGCGCGAGGTCGTCGAGCGCACGTACTCCGTCTAGCGACGGGCGCGCAGGCCGGCCAGCAGGACGTCGAGGCCCTCGTCCAGCTCGCGGGCGCCGTCGTACGCGGCCAGCTCCCCGGCCAGCGACCGGAGGCGGGGGAACTCGTGCAGCGGGAGGCGGTACAGGCCCAGCCGCAGCACGTCGTCGATCTCCTCCGGCTCGTCGACGTGCTCCTGCAGCTCGTTGAGCACGTGGCCGTACAGGAAGCCCATGGAGAGCCGGCAGGCGTGCAGCGCCGCGCGTTCGCTGAAGCCGGACGAGACGAACAGCTCCAGCAGCTCCTCCAGCGGGCGCAGCGTGCCGGGTGGCCGGCGGCCCAGCGGCGTGGCGAGCGGGCGCGTCACGAGCAACGGGACGACGTGCGGGTGGGCGAGGGCAATCGCTCGGAAGGAGTGGGCGGTGCGGCGCAGCGCCTGCTCCCAGTCGTCGGACGCGGGCACCCGCAGCTCCGCCATCACCAGCTCGACGACGCCGTCGAGCAGCGCGTCCTTGCTCGCCACGTGGCGGTAGAGGCGCATCGGGTCGTGGCCCAGCGCCCTGCCGAGACGACGCATCGAGAGGGCGTCCACGCCGTCGGTGTCGATGAGCGCCAACGCGGCGGCGAACACGGCCTCGCGCGTGAGCACCGGTCGGCGCTCCACCTGCTCGGCCATGGTGGTCTCCTGTGCGCTACGGCGTAGTATCTACATCGTAGCGACTCACGCTGCGACCCGCAGCGACTCGCCACTGGAGCACCCCATGAGCACCGCCACCGTCCCGTCCCCCACCACCCAGGCCGCGAGCACCGCCTCCCGCCTCTCCCTCCGCCCGGTCCGCACCCACGCCGGCGCCGTCGACGGAGTCTGGTGGCCCCGGGCCGACACCGCCGAGGAGCTCCTCGCCCTCGCCGCCGCGGTGGAGCCGTCGTTCCAGAAGGTCGTGCGCGTGGCGGTCCACATGCAGTCCTGGCCGGGTGTGTCGCACCGCCTGGGCACCGGACCGCTCGCGCTGCGCGTGGACCTCTTCCGCACCGGCGAGGCGCACACCGTCCGCCTCGTCGGGGAGGACGGCCACCTCCTGGATCTGCTGGTCATCGCCCCCGACACCGACGCCGCCACCGCCGAGCGCGAGATGGCGGCCGGGGCTGACGGCACCGATCTGCGCCCGGTGGCGGAACTGCTGGGCGCTCAGTGAGCCCGGCCACGCGCCTGCGCACCGCGAACCGGTTGAGGTAGCCCGGCGCCACCCCCACCATCCGCTCGAACGCCCGGCTGAACGCCGCCTCGGAGCGGTAGCACGTGCCCGCCGTCCAGCGCGTCGCCCCCTGACGGCCCTCAGCGGGCCGGCTCAGCGGTAGACGTCGGGCCGGCGTTCCTTGAGATGGGCGAGCACCTTGCGGGCGGTGGCCAGCGCTGCCTCGATGTCCAGCTCGGCCACCGCGATGCCGGCCTTCGACCAGGTGCGCGCCAGGATCTCGCCGTCCGGGCCGACGACCTTCGCCTGGCCGAGGAAGCGCATGCCGCCCAGCGTGCCGGTGAGGTTCGACGACACCAGCACCACCTGGTTCTCGGCCGCGCGGGAGCGGTCGTAGAGGTCGAAAAGCCGCGACTGCCGGTCGTCCGCCATGCGCGAGGCGCGGTTGGTGACACTCGTCGGCCACGCCGAGAGGCAGGCCAGCACCTGCGCGCCGTCGAGCGCGAGGCTGCGGGCCGACTCCGGGAAGGTCTTGTCGTAGTCGACGAGCATGCCCAGCCGCCCGACGGGCGTGTCCACGGCGCGGAACTCCGAGCCCGCGGCATAGACGCGGGACTCGCCGGCGGGCTGGTGCACCTTGCGGTGCAGGCCCAGCACACCGTCGCCGGTGATGCAGGCGGCGGTGTTGTAGCGGAGATCGCCGTCGGCCTCGCAGAAGCCGACGCAGACGACCATCTCCTTCGCCATCGCCGCCACCGCCACCAGCTCCGGGCCCTCGGGGTCCAGAGCCGGCGGCAGCGACGACGTGTCGGGATCGGCGATGTCGTCGAGGTAGCCGCCCAGCGCTGCGTCGGGCAGCACGAGCAGCTGCACTCCGTCGCGCCGGGCGTGCTCGACGAGCGTGCCGACACGGGCGAGATCGAACTCGACGTCACGGCTGAATCCCGCTGCCACCGCACCGATCCGCATCGCACCCACGGCGTCAGCCTCGCACGCCGGGGCGCGACCAGGACCGGACACGCGGCCGTGGAGCCACCTCAGACCATGTACGTCGAGTTGATGATGGCGCCGCGGCGCTTGTAGTGGATCAGCGCGTCCTGGACGTCGAGCGGGTGGGTCGGGATGATCCCGGGCATCAGGTCCTCCTCGCGGGCACCGTGCAGCGACAGCCCGAAGCGGCAGCAGTACACCGTGCCGCCCTCCAGGATGAACGTCGCCAGCGAGGAGTTGATGTTGTGCTCGCCGGGGAACGCCGAGCTGCCGGTGGTCGGGAACCCGCGGGTGGCCAGGCAGTTCAGCGAGCCCGGGCCGTAGAAGTAGATCGCCGAGTCGTAGCCCTTCCGCAGGGCGCGGGTGGCCTGCAGGATCGCCACGAAGCTGACCGAGGACTCGTGCGCGATGCCGTGCACGAGGGTGAGGTACGAACTGCCGTTCTCGGCCTGGAAGTCGGGGAAGACCTTCGTGGTGCCGTAGATCGTCGACCCGTCGGGCAACGAGGGGTGCATGATCTCGGTGAGGCTCTTCTTCTCCTGGTCCTCCGGCTCCGGCGACGCCGCCGGGGTCTCGGTGGGCAGGGCTCCCGCCGCGGCCGGAGCCGCAGCCGGGGCGGCGGGTTCCTCCCCGCCGAAGATGCGGGCCAGCAGGGCCCGGGCGCGGCCGGCCATCAGAACATGTAGGTGGAGTTGATGATCGCGCCCTTGCGGGCGTAGTGGATCAGCGCGTCCTGGACGTCGAGCGGGTGGGTCGGGATGACCCCGGCGATCAGGTCCTCCTCGCGCGCACCGTGCAGCGACAGCCCGAAGCGGCAGCAGAACACCTTGCCGCCCTCCTTGATGAACGTCTCCAGCGAAGAGTTGATGTTGTGCTCGCCGGGGAACGCCGAGTTGCCGGTGGTCGGGAACCCGCGGGTGGCCAGGCAGTTCAGCGAGCCCGGGCCGTAGAAGTAGATCGCGGACTCGAAGCCCTTCCGCAGGGCGCGGGTGGCCTGCAGGATCGCCACGAAGCTGTCCGAGGACTCGTGCGCGATGCCGTGCACGAGGGTGAAGTAGGTCTCGCCGTTCTCGGCCTGGTAGTCGGGGAAGACCTTGGTGCCGCCGTAGATGGTGGAGCCCTCGGGCAGCGACGGGTGGGCGATCTCCTCGAGGGACTGCTTCTCGAGATCGGTCAGGTCGGCCATGCGAC
>NZ_JAOPWR010000264.1 GCF_025965585.1 Pseudonocardia sp. | reverse complement strand
ATGAGCGGCAGAGTAGGTCGCGCCGGTCAGCGGTGGTTCGCGTACCCCGTCCAGGCCTGCCGGCGCGCCCGGCGCGGGTCGCACTCCACGCGGTCCGTGGCCCGGCGCAGCACGTCGACGCTCAGGCAGTCCTCGCCCATCGGGGTGCGCCGGGCCCCCCAGCAGCGCCAGGGCCCGCGCCTGCGGCGGGACCGCGCCGAACCGGGACACGTCGCGCACGCCCGTCCACGACGGCGGGGCTGCGGGGCGTGCAACCGCCGGTGGCCGGCGGTGGAGGCGGCGTAGGGGATGCCGCGCCAGGCGACGAGGTCGTCCTCCTCCACACCCCGCACCACGCCGCTGCTGGTCGTGACGTCGGGCATGGCCGGCCTCCGCTACCGGGCGATGCAGGTCGTGGTGCCGGGCGCGACCTCGGTGAAGCCGCCGTCCCGGACGGGGACGGCCTCGCCGCGCTCCACCGCCGCGGTCAGCTCGGCCCACCGGTCCGGGCCGGCGTCGCGCACCGCGAACGCGGGCACCTCCGTCAGCCCGTGGGCGGCCGCGTAGAGCATCGACGCGTGCCCGACCTGGGCGGCGGCCTTGCCCACCGTCATGTGCAGCCCGGCGTTCACCCAGATCACCGGCATCCCCGGCGGGGGCGGGCCCGGATCGTCGGGGTCGAGGTCGGTGCCGCCGATCTGCAGTCGCGACACGGCGCGGGGCACGTCGTCGACGGGGCCGGGGAGCAGCGCGCGGGCCTCGGCCGTGCCGAGGTCGGACCCGTCTGCGCCCCGCCCGAGGTCGACGCTCCACGTGACGCCGGGCAGCTCCTGCACGGCCTCCCAGTGGGCGCCACGGGCCCGGCGGGCGATCTTGCGGATCCGGCTCGCGACCCACGTGGTGACGCCGTCGTGCCACTCGCCGCCGGGCTCGGCACGGGGGTCCAGGCACAGCGCGAGCGCCGCGGCCGCGGCGGCCTCCAGCACCGGCGTGCGCGGGGCGGGCGGGCGTTCCAGCCGCAGGACGATCGGCATCGCGCGGGTGACGCCGTCGGGCTCGGGCGGGATGACGACGTCAGCGGTGGCGTACCGGGCGGCGAGCGGGGAGAGGACCGCTGTCATGACGCCGCCTCGGCGGGGAGGAGCACGCCGGCGGTCATGCGATGGGGACGCGCCGGACCACGCCCTCCGCCGCGTCGGCCCGCTCCACCTCGTCGCGCGTGATGCCCAGGACGAACAGCACGACGTCGAGGTAGGGGTGCGAGAGCGCGGTGTCGGCCACCTCGCGCAGCGCCGGCTTGGCGTTGAACGCGATGCCCAGCCCGGCGGTGGAGAGCATGTCGATGTCGTTGGCCCCGTCGCCGACCGCCACGCACTGCTCCAGCGGAACGCCGAACGTCTCGGCGAACCGGCGCAGGGCGACGGCCTTGCCGGGACGGTCGACGATCTCGCCCACCACCTTGCCGGTGAGCCGCCCGCCGACCACCTCCAGCTCGTTGGCGGCGCAGAAGTCCAGGCCCAGCTCCTCGGCCAGGCCGGAGATCACGCGCGTGAACCCGCCGGAGACGACGCCGCAGCGGAAGCCGAGGCGCTTGAGCGTGCGGATGGTGGTGCGGGCGCCGGGGGTCAGCTCCAGCTCGGACGCGACCTCGGCGAGCACGGTCTCGGGGAGCCCGGCCAGCACGGCCACGCGACGGCGCAACGACTCGGCGAAGTCCAGCTCACCGCGCATCGCGGCCTCGGTGACGGCCTTGACCTGGGCCTCGGCGCCGGCCCGTGCGGCCAGCATCTCGATGACCTCGCCCTGCACTAGCGTGGAGTCGACGTCGAAGACGATGAGCCGCTTGCTGCGGCGGCCCAGGCCTGCCCGTTCCACTGCGACGTCGACGCCCGCCGTCCTGGCCACCTCGACCAGCCGGGCCCGCAGCGTGCCGGGCGGGTAGCTCTCCGAGCCCTTGTCGGGCTCCGGCGACACCATCAGCTCCAGTCCGGTGACCGGATAGTCGGCCACGCGGCGGATGGAGTCGATGTTGGCGCCCACGTCGGCGAGCGCCTGGGCGATGGACCCGAACGCGCGCGCGGTGATGGGACGGCCGATCACCACCACCACGTGCGTGGAGTGGCGGCGGGCACCCGTGTCGTCGTGCGCCTCCAGGGAGGTGTGCACCTGCATCCCGATGCTCGCCATGGCCTGCTCGACGGCCTCCTGGAGACCCTCGGGATCGTGGTGCGCGGCCACCAGCGCGCCGAGCGTGAGCCGCCCGCGGATCACGACCTGCTCGATGTCGAGCAGGTCGACCCCGTGCCGGGTGAGGGCGCCGAAGAGCACCGAGCTCACACCCGGCCGGTCGGGGCCGGTGACCGTGATCAGGACGCTGGTGTCACCTGTCATCGTCGCGGGAGGCCGCTGCTCAGCGAGCCTTGGGGTCACCGTTCGGCTGCGACTCCTTACCGACGCCCTGCGTGACGATCTCCGCCACCTGCGGGTGGCCACCGGCGTGGGCCTCCGCCCGGAAGCGCTCGACGAGGTGCGGGTAGTGCAGCTCGAACGCCGGCCGCTCGGAGCGGATGCGGGGCAGCTCGGTGAAGTTGTGCCGCGGCGGCGGGCAGGAGGTGGCCCACTCCAGCGAGTTGCCGAAGCCCCACGGGTCGTCGACCATGACGACCTTGCCGTAGCGGTAGCTCTTGAAGACGTTCCAGATGAACGGCAGCGTGGACGCCCCGAGCACGAACGCTCCGATCGAGCTGATCATGTTGAGCGTGGTGAACCCGTCGGTGGGCAGGTA
>NZ_JAOPWR010000263.1 GCF_025965585.1 Pseudonocardia sp. | reverse complement strand
GACCTGCCCCCGAAGTCGAGGCGCTCCTGGCGCCGCCCCGAGCCACGTTCCGGGTGACGGCCTCGTCACGCCCCGTAAAGAACGCGTCACAGACGCGACGATCCCCGCCAACATGGGTAGCCGGCATCACCCCCGGGCAGGTATCCAGGTAGCAGAGGCCGTTCCAGACCCCGGTCCGGCCCGACCGATGACCAGGCGTGCGCCCTCCACGACCGGAACCATCGGTCGAGCCCTCCCGGGGGACGCGGCCGCCGATGGGAGCCGGCGGCACCCGCTGCTCGCACCAGGAAGCGGGGCCAGCGGGATGCCACTCCCGGTGCCGGGCCCGATCAGAGCAGCTGGGGCCCGGCTCGGCGAGTCCCACGCACGATCACAGAGCACCGCGCCACCGCGGAGGGCGGGCGACCACTTCATACGAGTTCATACGACCCGGAACGGCTCATCTCCGACCACACGCCGAGGCCACTTGATGGACACCGCACACGACAGCAACAACGGGGGCCGCAGCCACCTCGGCTGGATCTCCGACCAGATCAGCGCCGTACTGGACCCGCTCGCCGAAGGCCACCGCGGCTGGCCCGCCGACACGATCGCGCCGATCCTGGCCCGGGCCTGGCGCCGGGAGTTCCACGCCGAGCTGGGCAAAGCCGCCCTGTCCGACACCGCCGCGGCGATCCGCGACGGACGGCCCTGGTCACACGCCCTCTGGACCGACGGCTGGTAACCGGCCCCACCCAACGCGGCCGTCGGACGTCGAAGTCGGGGCCAGCCAGTGCCGCGCCCGTCTCCGGGGCCGTCGTGGCCACCCGCAGCTCGGATCAGTCCGGGAGGGGAGACATCTGCAGCCGATGGTGAATGATGTCGCGGGCCACGTCCACCACCGGACGGTGGCTGCGGGCCGCGTGCGCTTCGAGCCGGGCCAGTGCTTCCGGGATGGCTACCTGGAGCTGCACGGTGAGCATCCCGGCTGCCTGCTGCACCTCGGCCCCGCCGACGTGCCACGCCCGATAGTCGCCGTTGGTCAGTGCCGATGAATCGTCCATGGGCCGCTCCCGGGTGGAATGCGACGGGTTCCGCGTGAGCCCACCGGAGTCTGGGGCGGCGACATGCAGGCTACGTCTCCGCGGGAATCCCCGCACTCGGCCAACCGGGAACCCCGGTGTCTCGACGACGGCGAGCAGGTGCCGACGACTGAGAACTGACCACCCTCCGCGAGTCTTGGAGTGTGAAGCGCTCAAGCCACATCGGCGGCAGCAGCGCTCACCGCGTTCGGGCCGTCGTACTCACGGTCGGGAATCCTGCGCAACGTGTCGAGCACCTCCTCATCAGCGCCCTGCTGCTCAGCGTGTCGCACGAGATCCTCTTTGCGAGCGGGATAGTCCACCCCGCGCAGGAACTTCTGGAGCTGGACCGGGTTGACCGCCACGCTGTCCTCCTTCTCAAGGGTTTTTCATCGGCATCCCGGGGCGGCGCACGGAGCCTGGTCCACTCGGCGTTGTGTCGGGGCCTGGTCCTCCGCGGACCGATAGTCGGCCTGAATCGGGCCTCCGGGCCGAGGCGATTCTTCGGCAAGCCATCCCTGCCGCGCCTGGGCCCGGAGGCATGAGATGCGGCCACAGCAGCCACCCCGGCAGGACAAACGCGGCAGCGAGACCGGCGTAACCCCCCAACGCCCGATGACCCGCTCATCCTCCGGAGTTTCTCGGCACCTGAGCGCATAGGTCGCTCCATCCGGGGAAACCGCACCCCACCAGACCGCGAGACGGAGGTGTCGTACATGACCGCCACCCATGAGCAGGACGTGGTGACCATGCTGGTCGAGCAGCACAACCAGGTCAGGAATCTGTTCGGCGAGCTGAACACCGCGACCGGCGATCGGAAGAGAGAGTTGTTCGACGACCTCGTCCGGCTGCTCGCGGTGCACGAGACCGCCGAGGAGGAGGTCGTGCACCCCATGGCACGCCGCAAGATCGACGGCGGTGAGCAGGTGGTCGAGACCCGGCTGCAGGAGGAGGACCACGCCAAGCGAGCACTCGGCGAGCTCTACGACCTCGGCGTGGACAATCCGGAGTTCGACAACAAGCTGGCCCCGTTCGAACAGGCCGTCGAACAGCACGCCGCCCGCGAGGAGAACGAGGAGTTCGCCCGGCTGCGTGCGACGCTGTCGGCCGAAGAGCTGCGACGCATGGCCGGGGCGGTGCGCGCTGCGCAGGCGATGGCGCCGACCCGACCGCACCCCGGCAGCCCCGAGTCGGCCGCGGGAAACCTGCTGCTCGGTCCTCCGCTGGCCGTCTTCGACCGGGTTCGCGATGGCGTGCGCGACTGGATGAAGGAACACAAATCCGACTGATGTCGCAGAAGTGATTCATCCGGGCCGCTCCGAATACCCCGAGCGGGCCGACGTGCCGCTTTCACGGGCGCGACCAACGAGCAGGTGGGCGCCCGTTTCGGGTCAGCACCCAGTGCGCACAGATGCAGATGTCAGGAGCGCGAGCCTTCGCTGCTCGCGCTTCGGCAGAGCAGGATCGCCAGAAGCGCTGAACTCCGGCTGGGGAGCCCTGTCTCGCTCCGGTCGATCCCGTTGGCGAGCTCGCGGTGCGCTTCTCCTCGGCGTAGGTGTCCCGGACGTCGGGGTGGCTGCGCAGCCAGGGCGGCGGCGACGTCGCGGTAGGCGGGGTTGGGCTGCGCTGATACGCGGGCCTGGATGCAACTGCGGGCACGGCCGTGACGTGATCCAGCCGGACACCATCCTCGATGAGGTGGTCGTCGGGCTCCTGGCGACCGGCCTGAATGTCACGCCGCTGGCTGTCTCTCCCGATGTCAAGGATCTTGCCGGTCGGCTCCGGGCAGGTCGCGGAACCGTCGGCACCCGGCGGTACGACTCGCGGGGGGTCCGAAGAAGTATCTATGGGACTAATGATCCAAGTGGGGCATTGTGCTGGATAGCGACATCGACATCGGCGGAGACAGGATTTGTGGGCGCTTACCGGCGTTGCATGCATAATCGGGGCCGTGTTCTGGACCGATCGTGTGGCTGGGCAGGTGCGGGGCTTGTGGTCGGAGGTTGCGGTGCGGGCCGGGATGAGGACGGCCCAGCTGTCGCAACGGCTCGGTGCGGGTGGGGGCTCGATCATCGGTGGCCGCGTCACACTGACGCTGGATCCGGCCGCGTTGTCCCGATTGGCCGCGGGACGTCAGATCGTGCTGGTCTCGGGTACCAACGGGAAGACCACCACCAGCCACCTGCTGGCCGCGGCCCTGCGTGAGCTCGGGACGGTGGCTCACAACGCGTCGGGCTCCAACATGGCCGACGGCGCGGTTGCCGCGCTGGCCCGCGATCGCGACACGCGATTCGCGGTGATCGAGGTGGACGAACTGCACCTCG
>NZ_JAOPWR010000248.1 GCF_025965585.1 Pseudonocardia sp. | reverse complement strand
ATGTCCACATGCGCACGACCGACGCCAGCAACTACCACGTGAACATCGCACTGACCGGCGTCACGGAGTCGCGATGCGGCCACCGCGACAAGGTGGCGGCCACCTCATCGGACCGTGCGGCGATCTTCATGCCCGGTTCGCCCGCCGACATCCACTGGGGGGCCGGCAGCGCTCAGCTGTGCCTGATGCTGGCCCGCCAGGCCGTCGATCGCGAGCTCGAACGGCTACTCGGACGGGAGCTGAGGAAGCCCCTGGAGTTCACCGTCGCCATGGACATCACCAGCGCGGATGCGGCCGGCTGGCTGAGCACCCTCGATGTGCTGGAGCGTGAGACCGCCCGCCCGCATGGTGTGACCAGCTTCCCGCTCGCCGCGGCGCACCTGGAGAGCCTCATCATCGACGGGCTCCTCCTGACCCAGCCGCACAACTACAGCGACGCGCTCACCACGGCGACGTCGGCGCCGTGCTCCCGTGCAGTGCGTCGGGCGGCAGACCTCCTCAACGACCAGCCCGACCTGCCGTGGTCGACCGCGAAGCTGGCCGGCACGGTCGCGGTGAGCGCCCGCACCCTGCAGGAGGGATTCGCTCGCTCGTTCGGCATCCCGCCGATGACCTACCTGCGGAACGTGCGTCTCGACCGGGTCCACGCCGAGCTCCTGGACTCGACGTCCACGACCAACACCATCAGCGCGATAGCCGCTCGATGGGGGTTCCTCCACGCCGGCCGGTTCGCCGCCGCGTACAAGCGGAGGTTCGGCTGCTCGCCCTCCCGGACGAGGCGGGGCACGATCACGATCTGACGCGGGGAGCACCCGGCCCCGCCCGCTCAGAGCCATCGGGCACCCTCGACGGCGCGTCGGCACCACCAGTGCAGTTCCGCGTCGCTGCCGAGGGCCTTCTCCCAGCCGAAGATCACCAGGGCGCCGAGCAGGCAGATCGCGACCTGCCGTTCGTACCAGGGAGCGGTGTCGACGCCGTGGCGTTCCAGCGCTGCCCGGAACTCGGCGATCGTCGCTTCCTTCGAGGTCGGCAACCGGGAGCTGTTGAGCACCAGGTACCAGGCCAGCTCGTAGCAGGGCGGCGCCTCTCCGGGGTAGGTCCAGTCGAGCAGGACGGTGCGGCCGTCGCGGCCGGTGCCGACGTTGCCCAGTTTCCAGTCGCCGTGCACGAACGTCATCGGCGTCGACGCGACGGCGGCGACGAGCGGGCCCGGGTCGCGGCGCAGTGCGTCGACGACGTCGCGGACGGGGCGCGGGGCGCGTTCGGCGAAGCGTCGCCAGCCCTGCTCGGCGATGCGGGGCACGAGGTCGGGCCAGCCGCGGGCGGCCTCCGCGGCGAGGCATGCGGGGCCGAACCAGCCCCAGCGCGCGGCGAGGGGCACCAGCCCGACGGTGTCGCGCCACCCGAGCATGCGCGCGGACAGCCCGGCGATGTCGGCGAGGTGGCGGCTGTGGGTCGGATGGTCGAGCGGGGTGTCGCCCGGCGGGGTGAGGTCGGCGCCGACGTCGCGCATCAGGATCGCGCCGCCCCAGCCGTTGCGTCCGAGTCCGCCCGCGACCGCGACGGTGGCGTGGTCGATCCGCTCGGGGTAGCTGTCCATGAGCCCGGCCGCCCACACCTGCACCGGGTGGCATCCGACGTCGTGGTTGAAGCGCATCGTCCAGTCCCGGTCGGGGTGGACGTGCTTGAGGACGTGCGGCACCCCGTCGACGACCACCCGTTCGAAGCCCGATCCGGACTTCGAGTCGCTCGTCAGGAACGGCTCGCGGTGTGACGCGCCGGCCAGCAGCTCGTCGACCGAGGATGCCACCGGTCGCGACACGAGGGCCGGCGTCCGTGTGGTCTCAGTGGGCGTCTCAGTGGGCATGACGGGCCTGCTCCATCTCGGCGAGCAGGTCGGCCGGCCAGCGGCCGCCGCACCAGACGTGGTCGGAGGCGATGGCGCGGGTGGCGCCGTCGACGTCGATGACGTGGACGTGGCGCCCGGTGTGCCCGACACCGTCCTCGGTCCAGGTGAGGGTGTACTCGACGACCTCCCCGGTGGCGGTCGGGAGGCGGCGCAGGTCCTCGAAACGGGCGGGGTGGTGGAACCAGCGGCCGTACTCCTGCGCGATCGCCTCCGGCCCCAGGGCGGTGAGCCTCCAGCCGGGCACGACCGCGTCCAGCACCGCTCCCGGTGCGTAGTGCGCGGGCGAGACCGAGCCGCGCAGGACGTCGGACAGGAAGCCGTCGACGGCGGCCGATGTGGCGGTGGGGGCGGACGAGCTGACGGGTGCTGTTGTGGGTGTCATGCCCGGGAGCGTCGCCCGGCGGGTTTGCGATCTGTTAGCGGCTCGGCCGGCCCGTGTCGCCCGCCAGCTCGGTCAGCCGGCCGATCGACACGGCGTGGCCTCCGTCGCGGGCCGGCGCGAGAGCGGCCCTCGCCTGCGCGGAGGTGCTCGGATCGGCCCGGGCGGCGAGCAGCTCGACCCGCGCCAGCCGCGCCTCGTACTGCCCCAGCGGCGGCCCCAGGCCCAGTGCCCGGGCGACCACCTCCTCGACGCCGCGCAGCTCGCCTCTCGCGATCGCGACCAGCGCCGACCGCGCCGCGGCCCAGGCGGCGAACAGTGTCAACGACTCACCTGCGGCCGCGCCCGACGCCGCGAACGCCGCTGCCGCGTCGTCGAGCTCCCCGGCGGCGACGAGCGCGATACCGACGGCGCGGTACGCGGTGGCGGTCCAGCCCCGGTGACCGAGGCCGCGGGCGATCGTCAGGGCTTCGCGGGCGTCGGCCCCGGCCTCGTCCGCGCGGCCGAGCCCGGACAGCGCTTCCGACCGGTGCCACAGCGCGTAGGCCTGGTTCTCCGGCGCGTCGAGGTCGCGTGCCAGCGTGAGCGCGGCCGACGCCTCGCCGAGCCCGGCATCGGGACGGCCCATGAAGACCAGCCCGTGCCCGCGCGTCGAACGGGGCGTGACGACCCGCAGCAGCTCTCCCGAGTCGGTGAACAGCTGCGCCACCCTCCCGAAGACCTCGACCCCGTCGGTGATCCGGCCGTTCAGGAAGGTCGCCATCGCCCGGCCGTCGAGGATCCGGGCGACCCCGCGGCCGTCGCCGAGCATGCGGTAGAGGCCGAGCGCGGACTCGGCACGCTCACCCGCGCGGGCCGGCCGCCCGAGGTTCATGTCCAGGATCGCCGCCGTCTCCAGCGCGACGGCCCGCGCCGGATCGTCCTCGCCGGTCTCCACGAGCGCGAGCTCGACCAGCTCGGATGCCCGCCGCGGATCCTGCGCACCGAACGTGAGCATCGCCAGCCGGGACAGTCGCCGGGACCGGGTGGCACCGGGTCCGGTCAACGCGAGGGCGGCCTGCAGGTCGGTGGTCGCGCCCGGTTCCCCGTGCGCGGCACGGGCCTCGGCTCGGACGGCGAGCAGATCAGCGCGCAGCGGCGCGCGCGGATCGAGGGCCAGCCCGGACTCGGCCAGCCCGGCGGCCTCCCGGGTGGCATGGGCGGTCAGCGCGTGATCCGCGGCCAGGACGAACGTCCGCGCGGCCGCCGTGGTGTCACCCGCCCCGTGGTGATGCCGGGCGATCTCCGACGCGTCGGCGTCCTCGGCCTCCAGCGCGGCGGCCAGCAACGCGTGCAACCGGCCCCGCTCCGCGTCGGCGATCCCGGCGGTGACCGTCTCGGTGACCAGGTCGTGTGCGGTGGCCCAACCCTGCTCGCCGAGCCGCACCAGCCCGGCGGCGACCAGCGTCGAGAGCGCCTCGAGCACCGCACGGCCGTCCAGACCGGCAGCGGCCGCGACCGTGCCGGCCGGCACCTCCCGGGCCAGCAACGCCAGCAACGCCAGCACCTGCACACGGGCTCCGGTCTGGCGTTCGGCCCGGCGCCGTACCGCCCGCCGCTGTCCCGCCCGCCCCAGCTCCGCCGCGAGCACCGCGGCGTCCCGCGTGCGCGGGGTCCATGCGCCCCCGGGTGCGGGAGTGAGCACCTCCCGCGCGGCCAGCTCCCGCAGCACCTCGGCGACCGCGAACGGTGTGCCGTCGGTGGCCGCGAGCACCGCCCGCGCCAGGGCCTCGTCACCGACGAGCCGTTCGACGGCCCCGACAGGCAACGGTCCGACGACGACCTCGACGCCCTCGCGAGCGCCCCGCAGCTCGGCGACCGCGCCGGCGGGGAGCTCGTCGGGGCGGAACGCGAGCACAGCGGCCAGGCGTGACAGCCGGGCCAGCACCGAGCCGAGCAGGGCGAGGCTGCTGGGGTCGGCCCACTGCAGGTCGTCGGCGACCAGCAGCGCACCGTCGCCGGTGGCGGCCTCCACCACGCGCAGCCCGCCCGCCAGCAGCAACGCCCGCCGGCTCTCCCCGTCCAGGACCACGCCGGGGTCGTCACCGAGCTC
Organism: Pseudonocardia sp.; assembly: GCF_025965585.1. Lineage (GTDB taxonomy): Bacteria > Actinomycetota > Actinomycetes > Mycobacteriales > Pseudonocardiaceae > Pseudonocardia. Next base: position 7,596 of record NZ_JAOPWR010000248.1, on the reverse strand, counting down.
GGGCAGGAGGTCCGCGAGCGCCGCACGTATCCGGGCGGGGAGACCGCCGGCCACCGCGTCGTCGTGAGCCAGCGCCTCGCGCAGCAGCGACCGCGCCAGTCCCCACGCCTCGGCCCGCTCCGGCTGGAACGCCCTCGCCGCGATCACCGGCTGCTGCACGCCCTGCACCAGCTCGGCGACCAGTCGGGACTTCCCCGCACCTGCGACGCCGGCGACCGTCACGACCCCGCGCGCGGCCACCACCGCCCGCATCCGGGCCAGCTCCGCGTCGCGCCCGACGAACGTCAGCTCACCGAAGACCGCGGGCCGCGCCGGAACGGGCACCGCGACCCGCGGGGCCGCCCGCACCTCCCCGCGCAGCACCGCTACCTGCAGCTGCTCCACCTCCGCCGACGGGTCGACGCCGAGCTCGTCGGCCAACCTCGCCCGCAGCTCGGCCAGCCGGGCCAGCGCGCCCGCCGCATCACCCGCCGCCGCCAACGCCCGGGCCAGCACCAGCACCCCCGACTCCCGCAACGGCGCGGCGGCCACCACATCCGCCGCCCAGCTCGCGGCGCGCCGGGCATCACCGAGCGCCAGCGCGGCCACCGCAGCCCGCTCGCACACCTCCATCCGGGCCGCGTACAACCGGTCCCGGGGCTCGCGGGCCCACTCCGCATAGCCGTCCTCGGCCAGCGGCTCACCCCACAACGCCAACGCGGCAGACCCCGCCCGCACCACCGCCGCGTGGTCCTCCCCCGCCGCGCGGGCCTGCTCCAGCGCGGCGAAGAACTCCGCGACGTCCACCGAGCAGCCGGCGCCGAGCGCGTACCCACCGGTGCCCGTCAGGATCACTGACGGATCACCCAGAGCCCGCCGGGCCCGGTTGACCAGGACACCCAGGTTCGCCGCGGGGTCGGCCGGGAGCCGGTCGGGCCACAACGCCTCGGCCAGGGCATCGTGGCGCACCAGGTCCGGACGCCGCACCGCGAGCACCCGCAACAACGTGCGCACCTTGCGGCCACCGAACGCCGCGGGCGGCACCTCCTCGCCGTCGAGGCGTACCTCGAACCGCCCCAGCAGCTGCAGGTGCACCCCGCGCATCATCCTCGACCGCCACCCAACCGCAAGGTCGCTCTCCTACCGTCGTCCCCGCCGGCACGACCCCGGCCAGACAACCCAGGAGGACATCATGGGAACCCCTTACGAGCAGCAGGACTTCGCCCATCCCACCGAGACCCGCGAGTTTCCCCACGGGCGGCTCGACCTGCTGCACATCGGCGGCGCCGACATCGGCCGGCTGACCCTGCAGCCGGGCTGGCGATGGTCCGACGACGTCAAACCGATCGCCGGCACCGACCTGTGCGAGGCCCCGCACTTCCAGTACCACGTGTCCGGCACGCTGCGGATCCAGACGGCCGACGGCGACGAGTTCGACGCCGTCCCCGGTCAGGTCACCGCCCTGCCCTCCGGACACGACGCCTGGGTGGTCGGTTCTGAACCCGTCGTCGTCGTCGACTGGTGGGGCGCGTCCGACTACGCCCGGGGCTGAAACGCTCCCGGATCCACGCCGTGTCCTCGGCATCGAGGGCGCGGCGCGGCGCCGTCCGGACCCGGGTCACCCGCGGCCTCCCCCGGACAGGGGGAGCGCACGGAGCGGCTGACCAGCCACGATGCGGCCGGGGACGCTGAGGGAGGCGCGGATGGACACAGTTCAGCGGCGATTGCGCAGGCTGTTCGCCTTCCGCAGGGGCGTCCTCGCCGTCGACACCGGACCCGCGTCGCTGGCGGCGCGCTTCCGGGCCGCCTGCGTCGTGCCCTCGGCGCAGGCGGTGCGCGACTACCGGGCGATGCTGCTCGGCGCGGACGACCTGGCGAGCACCGTCAGCGGCGTCGTGCTGCCCCCCGAACTGTTCGATGCGGCGCCGCACGGACGCTCGCTCCCCGAGCGGCTGCGCGCCTGCGGGATCCTGCCCGGAGTGCGCGCCGACACCGGTCAGGAGCAGCTGACCGCGAGTCCCGGCGACCGTGTGACGTCGGGCCTCGACGGGCTGGCCACCCGCCTGTTCCGGCTCCGCGAGCTCGGAGCGGCGTTCGCCGTCTGGAGCACCGTCGCAGGCTCGGAGGTCGGCGACCGGAGCATGCAGGTCCTCACGGCCAACAGCCACGCCGCCGCGCGGTTCGCCCACCTCTGCCACGATCTCGGCCTGGTCGCGGTGGTCAGGGTGGGCACCAGGGTCGGTGACGCCGCGGGACCACGCCGCGATGCGACGATGGCCGCGGCGCTGCTCAGCGTCGGCGGGCACTTCGACGACCAGGACGTCGACACGGCGGCGGTGGTGATCTGCGCCGAACTGGGGTCGGACGGAGGCCGCGACGTCGCCTCCAGGCCGTTGGCGGTACTCCCAGGCCGCCTGGGCGGGGTCCTGCTGAGCGGCCGCGGCGCCGCGGTGGCCGACGCGACCGCCGCGGTCGCGGCCGGGGTCGCGTTGGTGCCGCCGTGGCCGGTGAGCTTCTACGCCGGTCGGCACGTCACCGTTCCCGCGTTGCAGGCCTGGCGCGGAGGCGCAGGCTCGGTCGCCGATGGGCAGCGGGCGTTGCTCGGCGGCCTGGAGGCCGTGTCGGCCGCGGCGGCACCCGCCGTGCGGGCCGGCTGGTGACCGGTCCGGAGATGTGCACGCGCGTGCTGGTGACCCGCGGCCGTGGAGTACTCGGTCTCGACCGCCCGTGTCCGGAGATCCACGCGATGCTGGCGCGGGCCGGGGCCGGGGCGACCGAGGAGCGCTGCCGCGAACTACGTGCCCTGGCGCTCGCCGCACCCGGCCTCGACCGGGTCATCGGCGGGTTGCTGGTCGGCCCCCACGCGGTGCGGGCCGCGGTGGCCGCCCGGCGGGGGCCCGCGCTGCAGGTCGGGGTCCGGATGCCCGCCGACGCCCCCGACGGCCCTGACGACCTGGCCCGCCACGTCGCCCGGCACGTCGCCGACGGTGCGAGCTTCGCCTGCCGCGCGGTGCAGATGGCGGACGACCGGCCGGACGCGGTCCGGGAGGTGGCCGAGTGGGCGGCCGCCTGCAGGCATGGCGGCCTGGTGCCCCTGCTGGGCTGCAGGTCGACGACGCCACCCCGCTCGGGGCTGGCCGAGTCCGAACACGCGCACACGACCGCGATCGCGGCGGTGATCACCGCGCTGCACCGGGCCGGCGTCGACCCCACGACCGTGCTGCTCGGCGTCCGCCCCGTCGTCCCCGGTCACCGGTCCTGGCAGGCCGACGCCGCCGAGGACGTGGCCGTGGCGACGGTGCGGAGCCTGCGCGAGGCCGGAGCGTGCGCGGTGGCGGGTGTGGTGGTCTCCCCGCCACGGCGCGATCGCCAGCTGGCCGCCCACCTGAGCGCGATGCAGTGGCTGCGCCCGGGATGGCCGATCGGGTTCTGTCTGGGCACGACGGTGCTGGCACCCGTGGCGGCGGTGTGGCGTGGCCGTCCCGATCGCGTCGGGGCAGCGCAGCGTGAGCTGTGCCGTCGCTTCACCGCCACGTCCGCCGTGCTGCGCGCGGGAATGCGCGAGCTGCCGGTCCCGAGGGCGCGTCCGGTGGATCCCGGTCGATGAGAGCCCTACCGCGTCGATGAGAGCCCTACCGCGCCGCCTCCAGGACGTGGTGCAGCAGGAGCAGCTGGGTGATCGCCAGCGGCTCGCTGCGGATGCCGGGACCGAGCTGCCCGAGGCACTCCGGGCCGGGCCCCGGCTGCCCGGTCGACGCCCAGATCGCCCGCTCGACGGCCAGGCTGTCCTCCTCCGGCACGTAGCCGTGGACGTGCAGCGTGTCGACCGGGCGTCCGTCGGTGTCGCGCGCCAGCTTGAGGTGAACGGCCTTCCGCATCCCGGGTGCGAGCACGGCGCCCAGGTCGGGATGGCGGACGGTCGGGCGCAGCATCAGCTCCACCGACAGCGGCGTGGACGGCGGGTCCGCGCGGCCCGGGATCGGCGCGAACCGCACGACGATGTCGGCGTGCTGGCGCTGCGGGCGGATGAACGCCTCCGACTCGGGCTCCCGGTGCTCGAGCTCGTCCAGTACCTGCTCGGTCGTGTACCCGCGCTTGCGGGTGTCGCGCTGCACCTTCCACCCGCGCCGGATCTCCTCCGGGGGATCGAGGTAGACCGTGACGTCGAAGCAGGCCCTGGCCAGCTTGGTGTGCAGCGGCAGCAGCCCTTCCACGATCACGAAATCGTTCGGTTCCACCAGCTCGGGCCGGGCGAGCAGGCCGGTCGCGTGGTCGTAGACCGGCTTGAGGATCGGCGCTCCGGTGGCGAGCAGCTGGAGGTGCTGCTCCATGATGTCGACGTAGTTGCAGTCCGGGTGCAGCGCCGTGAACGGCAGGGTCCGCCGCTGCTCGCGGTCGTAGCGGTGGTAGTCGTCGGTGCACAGCGACACGCAGCGGTCGCGGCCCAGCGCCTCCACGAGTCCCTCCGTGAGCGTGGTCTTGCCCGCCGCGCTGTCCCCGGCGATCGCCAGCAGAACCGGACGCGCGCCGCGCGCGGGTTCGCCGGCGCGGTGGATGCGCACTGCCTTGTCGGGCACGGAAGCTCCTCGCGTCGGGAACCCCGACGCTAGGTGTGCGCCGCGCGCCCCGTCTCCCCCGGAGCGGGGGATGTCGGGGGGAACTCCGCCCTGACCTACCCGCAAGCGGCCTATCGTCGATCCATGTCATCGCCGTCACCCCCGAAGGGGCCGATCCGCGTCGTGCTCGTGGACGACCACGAGATGGTCGTGGCCGGGCTCAAGGCGATGCTGACGCCGTTCCGGGGCCGGGTCCGCGTGGTGGGCGAGGCGATCGGGGCCGAGGGCGCCGTCGCCGTGGTCGAGGGGCTCGAGCCGGACATCGTGCTCTGCGACGTCCGGATGCAGGGCACCAGTGGGCTGGACCTGTGCCGGACCCTGCGCGAGCGCGACGCGGAGCGCAGGGTCGTGCTGCTGTCGGTCTACGACGACGAGCAGTACCTGTTCCAGGCGCTTCGGGCCGGAGCGTCGGGGTACCTGCTCAAACGGATCACCGGTGAGGAGCTGGTGCGCCAGCTCGAGCTCGCGCACACCGGCGTCACCGTCATCGACACCGCGCTGGCGGGCCGCGCCGTGGACACGGCCGCCCGCCTGCAGAGCAACGAGTTCTGGCCCGGCGCCCGCCTCGGGCTGACGCACCGGGAGAGCGAGGTGCTCGCGCTGATGGTCACCGGGCTGTCCAACCGCGGGGTCGCGGGACGGCTCGTGGTGAGCGACGAGACCGTCAAGAGCCACCTGCGCGCGATCTACCGCAAGCTCGGCGTCAAGGACCGGACGGGTGCCGTGGCCACCGCCCTGCGCGAGGGGATCTTCCGGTGACCTCCTCCCTCGGTCTGGCAGATCCCGAGAGCGAGAACGCGCTGCTGCTCGGGATCATCGAGGCGATCTCCACCGGCCCCGAGGTGGAGCCGCTCGCGGCCGCCGTGGCGGCGCTGATCACGCAGGCCACCGCCACCGACGTCTGCTTCGTCCACGTCCTGGACGATGCGGGGCGCTCGCTCACGCTGGCCGGCGCGACCCCGCCGTTCGACGGGCAGGTGGGCGTCGTCCGGCTGCCGATCGGCTCCGGCGTCACCGGCTGGGTGGCGAGCCACCGGGCGCCGGCCGTGATCGTCGAGGACAAGGAGTCCGACCCCCGCTACCTGCCGATCCCCGCGTTGCACGGCACCGACTTCACCTCGATGGCGTCGGTGCCGATGGCCACCGGGCCGGCGGGGCTGGTCGGCGTGCTCAACGTGCACACCGTGGCGCGCCGGGAGTTCACCGACCGCCACATCCGGCTGCTCGTCGGCATCGGCGGGCTGGTGGCCGGGGCGCTGCACCAGGCGCGGACCCACCGCAGGCTGATCGCCCGCGAGCGGGCCCACGAGCGCTTCACCGAGCAGGCGATCGCCGCTCAGGAGGCCGAGCGGCGCAGGCTCGCGGGCGACATCCACGACGGCATCTCCCAGCGCCTCGTCACGCTCTCCTACCACCTCGACGCCCTCGGGCACGCCCTGCACGACCACCCCGCCGAGGCCGCCGAGCAGCTGCGTCTGTCCCGCGGCCTCGTCGACCTCACCCTCGACGAGGCGCGGGCCGCGATCGGCGGGCTGCGCCCCCCGGTGCTCGACGACCTCGGCCTCGCCGGTGGGCTGGCCAGCCTGGCGCGCTCGCTGCCCGGCGTCGACGTGCACCTGGAGCTGGCCGACGAACGGCTGCCCGAGCACGTCGAGATCGCGCTGTACCGGATCGCGCAGGAGTGCCTGCAGAACATCCTCAAGCACGCCGGGGCGTCGACGGCCCGGCTGGAGTTCCAGGTGACGCCGGCCCGGGCGCGGCTCGCCGTGTCCGACGACGGCGTCGGTTTCGAGTCGGGCGGTGACGACGGCGGGACCGGCTACGGCATGCGGTCGATGACCGAACGCGCCGAGCTGGTCGGAGGGTCGCTGCACGTAGTCTCCCGGCCGGGTTCCGGCACCACCGTCACCGCTACCGTGCCGGCCAACAGTCAGCCTTTCGCCTAAGGCTCAACCCGAGTCTCTTGATGAGATGCTGTCTTTCGGCGCCTACGCTCAGAGCCATGACGGGCCGGTGGAGCGTAGGAGTGATCGACGAGGCCGCCGACCTGCTCGCCGGCCGCGTGTTCGGGAACGGGACGATGGACACGTGACGACCACCGGACGGTTGCGTACGTTCGTCGCGCTGGCCGACACCGGTTCGGTGCGGGCCGCCGCGCAGCAGCTGGTCGTCACCGAGTCGTCGGTGTCGTCGGCGGTCAGCGCGCTGGCGGCCGAGGTCGGTGTCCCGCTGATCGCCAAGAACGGCCGGGGCGTGCGCCTGACCCCCGCGGGCGAGCGGTACGCGAGCTACGCCCGGAAGATCCTCGGCCTGTACGCCGAGGCCACGGCGGCGGCGCACGACGTCGCCGAGCCGGGACGCGGGACCGTCCGCATCGCCGCGGTCACCACCGCGGGCGAGCACGTGCTGCCGGCGTTGCTGGCCTCGTTCCGCGCCCGGCACCCCGGCATCGAGTTGCGGCTCGACGTGGCCCCGCGCGCCGCGGTCTGGCCGATGCTGGCCCACCACGAGGTGGACCTGGTGGTGGCAGGCCGCCCCCCTGACGGCCTCGCCGGCCGGACCAGGGCGGCCAGCCCGAACACCCTGGTGGTGGTCGGCCCGCCCGCCGACGCGCCGGGATTCCGCCCGGACCTGGCCACCTGGCTGCTCCGCGAACCCGGCTCCGGGATACGCGCCACCACCGCGTTTCTGCTCGAGCACCTGGACGCCGATCCCCGGCAGATGACGCTCGGCTCCCACGGGGCGGTGGTGGCGGCTGCCGTGGTGGGGCTCGGCGTCACTCTCGTCTCCCGGCAGGCGGTGCGTGCGCAGATCGAGGACGGCAGCCTCGTCGAGCTGCCGGTGGCGGGCACGCCCCTGCAACGTCCCTGGCACGCCGTGAGCGGGTGCGACCCCACGCCGAGCACCGAACTGCTCGTGCGCCACCTGCTGGCGCACCCCGAGCTGGGCTGGCGGCCACCGCCGTCCGATCAGGGCCAGGAGTAGCCCCGTCCGAGGAGGA
>NZ_JAOPWR010000235.1 GCF_025965585.1 Pseudonocardia sp. | reverse complement strand
CCCCACCGAGGAGAAGATTCTGTCGGTGGGTGCGCCGCAAAATGTTTCGCCAAGAACGGCGGGGCGGTCTGACCGCGGCGCGAGTACGCCCTCAGTACTTCCACCATCGCACAAGCCAAGCCCGACGGCCAGGACCTCTCCCCGGTCTCGGGGCCCGACGATCGCTTGCCGCCCGAAGAGGCCGGCCCAGGTCCGGAGATCCCACGGCTGAGGCGCGCCAACCGAGGACCGCGCCGGATGGGGGCGGCCGCAGCGGCTGTTGTCTAACCGCTGCGGCCTTGACTCCGCACGTTGCCGGCCACGCGCGAGAGCCCGCCCCCAGTACATCGGATGATCACGACGTCGGCCCGCTGGGGTGGCGTGGGCAACGGGAAGTACTGTTGGCCTGCCCGGCCCTCACGTCCGCCTGCTGGCGGTTGCCGGGTTGGAGGCGTCCGACAGCGTGGCGCGTCGGTCTACGCTGCCCGCAGCCCGATCACCGCGGCTGAAGGGCATCACGTGGACAGCTCCGATTGGCGCCGCGACGTCGGCAACGTCGCGGCCGAGCTGCAGTCGGCCCTGCTGGGAAGCGACAAGGTCGAGGAGTTCCTCGCCGACGTCGCCCGCGCGGCGGCCGGACTCATCGAGGGCGCCCTGGCCTGCGGGGTCACCGTGCAGGCCACCCCTCGCTCACGCATGCTGGGAGCCACGAGTGACCGCTTCGCCGCCCGGATGGACGCCGTCCAGTACGACGTCGACGACGGGCCCTGCCTGAGTGCGCTACGGGCCAGCACCGTCGTGGCCGTCGACGACATCGCCACCGACACCCGATGGCCGGAGTTCAGCCGCCGCGGCCGTCTCGAGGGCGCGGCCGCGTCGCTGTCGGTCCCGCTGCTGGTCACCGGGCGCGCGGTCGGAGCATTGAACCTCTACGCCCGCCAGATCGGCGCGATCGGCCGCACCGACCAGGACCGCGCCCGACGGTTCGCCGACCAAGCCGCCGGCGCGGTGGCACTGGCCGCGCGGCTGGCCGAGTCAGAAGAGACCGCCCGCAACCTGGCCACCGCGCTCCGCTCGCGCAGCACCATCGACCAGGCGATGGGCGCACTCATGACACACGCACACATCAGTGCCGACGAGGCGTTCGACCTTCTACGCCTACGCTCCCAACACACCAACACCAAACTGCGTGACGTCGCGAACGCCGTCCTCACCGAGATCACCGGAATCCGTCCCTCCGGCGCCGACGACGACTGAACGACACCAACCGGCCGCATGCTCGGCAACCGGGGTTCGACTGCCTCGGGCTGCCGGCGCAGCTGTTGAGGCGGTTGCGGCGGATCGATGTCGGGTGGGCCTGGATGGACCAGCCGAGGGAGATGGCCGAGACGGGAGGACGACATGTCCGGCAGACCGCCCGAGCCGGCTGAGGATGACGATCTGAGGCGAGAGCTGGAGCGCTCACCCAGTCGACACGACACACCCCGGGCCGTGTCGCAGCGCCAGAATCAGCCCGAGAGCGGGACGAGCGGGTGGGCAGGCCGGTTGATCGATCGGCTCCTGCACGCAGAGTCTCGCCGACGCGAGCTCGTCGAAGGCCTCGATGGCGACCGCGACAAAGTCCACTGACACCACTGCCGCCGATGCAGAAGCCGGGGCCGCCGAGCAGAGCGAAGCGCAGTTACGCGCGAAGGCCCTGATCGAGACCCCGCTGCCCTACGGTCTGAGGGTGGCGATGATCTTGTTGAGAGTCTGGGGATCGGGGTTGTACCGGGCCAGGTCCTGCCGGAGTTTGGTCAGGTTGCGATCGGTCGTGGGGTAGGGACGGTCCTCGCCGATCCGTCGTGCCCATTGCTCAGGGTCGTCAACGTGGTTGGCGCGCAATGCCGCGGCGATGTCCTTGTCGGACGAGGAGTTGATCGAGATTTTCGACTCCTCCGAGGGCGTTGCGCCCGGGGCTGCAGACAGGGTGGGGGCGGGTACACCGGGCTGATCGGAACCAGACCTCGACTGCGAGCCACTGCTGCATCCCGCGACTGTGATCGCGGCCAAGGCAGCCGCCGTGATCCACCGGGCGGCTCGGGTTGATCGGATCCGCTCCATCTCCCAGGCTACCCGGCCCTGGCGTTGTCATGCGGACCGCGAACCACTTGCGGGATGTCTCCTCCCACGTCCGGTGACTGCGGCACGGCTCGACGCCGCAGTCGCGGGCGAGCTGGTCGTCGTCCCGGGCGCAACGCACTCCTGGCCCTAAAAGGCATACCTGACCTGCCGATCACCCCACTCGGGTTCTCGACGGGCTCGAGCAGCGCAGAGCCTGAGAACACAGCACCTGACGGCGCCGACCATGGGTTCCCGGCCGAGGTGGCGCAGGCGTTGCTCGGCCTGGAGGCATCCGTGTCGAAACCAGTCGCCTGGTGAAGGTCCTCGGCGGATGCGGGACGAGCCGCACGGCGGTGGCGAACTCGACAGGCATCGGCGCCGGGTCCCCGGGTAACTCCTCGGCGCCGGCCAGCTGGTTCCGGGACGCGGGGCGCTCGGCAGGCCGGGGGATCAGGTCGACGAGAACCGGGCAGCAGTCGGTCCTCGGACGGCTCTGCGAGCTGCAACCCGACCTCCCGCACGGCACGACCTCCGTCGGGACCAGTACGAACTCCACATCGTGCCGGTTCCGGGTCCCGCGCCCAGGAGGCGTAGCCGCCGCTCAGTGCGAAGGGCACATCAGCGGCGCAGTTCGGGGCTCACCGCCACCGCAGTGACGGTGAGCCCCGAGAAAGACCGCCTGAGACTTTGCTGTGATCGCGAAACGTCGTCCAGGGACCGAGCGGGGTCAGCCCGAGAGTCGCTGGGCTAGCAACTTCTTTGCCTGCTCACCCCCCTTACGACTCTCTGCCTGAGCGCGACGGAAGAAATCGGCAAGATCGGCGTCGCCCTCGCGCTCGGCATCCTGGATGTAGGTCTCTAGCCTCAGTACATTGCTCAGGCTCGCCTCTGCGAACCAGATGATGTTGTAGTCCTTGTCCTTCGTTCCGGTTACCTGACCGGTCTCCGTACTCGACACGACGCGTCTCCTCGCTTCGAATGTCCCTACTCCTCTGGTGTACCCCGGGATGACCCCGGCCACACGCCGTCCGGCCGACATGAACCGGCCGGTCTTCGTCGGTCATAGCGATCGCCTGCTCGTCTCTGTCGGCGGCGGTCC
>NZ_JAOPWR010000228.1 GCF_025965585.1 Pseudonocardia sp. | reverse complement strand
TGCACGGTCAGCAGCACCCCGTTGAGCAGGCCGCCGAGCGGGGTGGCCGGCACCGCGACGGCGGGGCCGGGGACGGCGGGGGCCGGCACTGCGGCTGCGGGGTCCGGCACGGGAACATCCGGCGTCGCCGGGGCAGGGGCGGGGTCCTGCTCGGTGCTCACCTTCCCGGTCGGCAGGGACGGCGTCGCGGGCAGCGCGGGGACAGCCGCGACCCCGGGTGCGGCAGGAACGGCCGGTACCGCAGGCACCACCGGGACAACCGGCACCGCCGGTACGGGCACGAGCCCGCCCAGCACCGAGGGCAGCAGCCCCTGCACGGTCAGCAGCACCCCGTTGAGCAGGCCGCCGAGCGGGGTGGCCGGCACCGCGGGCACCGCGGGCACCGGCAGCGGCACGGGCAGCTGCGCCGGAGCCGCATTGAGAGAGGCCGGCATCTCGGCGGCGTTCGCCACGCCCGCGCCGCAGAGGGTGATCAACGCTCCCGTGGTCACTGCGGCAATCGACAGAGTCACTTTACGACCCCGCATCGGAGCCTCCCCGGATCAGTTCGGATGATGTCGGAAGAATGATGCGTGGCACCCATTTCCGGCACCAGGCTCCGGCGACCGGCCCACAGCCCGCTCCGCGACGATCGGTGACCGTTCCCGGCGTCTCCCCGCAGAACGGGTGTCACCCTCAGCGGTGACGCCTCCATGTCATCACCCTGACGCGCCGCGACGCGCTCGAACGGGGTCTGCGACGTTCGGCGGTACCGTCACCCGTTGGCGTGGGAGTTGACCTTCACTACCCGGTCGGGGTGGATTCTCACCGCGTGTGCACCGGATCCGGCTCAGCGGTGACGCACCGTAGCAGCCCCGAGGGGCGCCGTTCGTCGCGCGGTGGCTACAGCTCGGCGTGCCCCCGTGATAGGTTCCCCGGCGGTTGCAGTCGTGTCTTCCTCGATCGTTGTGAAGCGTCCGTGGAGAGTGACGGTGGGCTTCACGGACGTTCGAGGATCCTCTCCTGCGTACGTCGGTGTTCCCGTGCAGCCCCTTGTCGGCACAGTGCCGGCAGGGTCCGCTTCACGTGTATGGAGAACAGGTATGCCGCAGGGCACCGTCAAGTGGTTCAACGCCGAGAAGGGCTTCGGCTTCATCGCCACCGACGACAACGGTCCGGACGTCTTCGTCCACTACTCGGCCATCCAGTCGGACGGCTTCCGCACGCTCGAGGAGAACCAGCGGGTCGACTTCGAGTCGAGCCAGGGCGCGAAGGGTCCGCAGGCCGACACGGTCCGTCCCATCTGACCTCCCCCTCGGATCCGAACTTCTCCAGCCGGTGCCCCCAGGGGTGCCGGCTGGAGCCGTTTCCGGGTCCACCGTGCTCGGTCAGAGCGTCCGCAGCCACGCCGCGGTGCGGGCCAGTCCCTCGTCGATGCCGGCCGGGTCGAAGCCCAGAGCGCGAGCCCGGGCGTCGTCCACGTGCACCGGCGGGAACCCGCCGTAGACCTCCGAGCGCCGGGCGAACGTGCCGGCGTCGGGTCCGAGCGTCGAACCGGGTGGCAGCGTCCGCACGTGCTTCCCACCCGTCAGGTCGGCCGTCAGGTCGGCGAAGTCGTGCAGCATCCGGCTGTAGGGCGCGGCCTCCCCGCACAGCACGTACCGCTGCCCCGACTCACCCCGCTCGAGCACGAGCACCAGTCCGGCGGCGACGTCGTCGGCGAGCACCCAGCCGACCGTCGCGTCCACCACCTCCGGGACCTCGCCCCGCGCCGCGCCGATCAGCAGGGCGTTGTAGGAGTACGGCCCGAGCGGGCTCGGGCCGTAGATGCTCACCGGGCTGACGATCCGGACGTCCAGGCCGTCCGCGGCCGCGGCGAGCACCACGTCCTCCGCCTCCGCCTTCGCCGTCGAGTACGGGTCGGTGAGGGCAGGCGGGCCGGAGGGGCACTCGGCCACCAGTCCGGAGGCGTCCATCACCGCCGCCGACGTGCCGGTGTGGACGAACCGCGGCACCCCGGCGTCGAGGACCGCCGCCAGCACGGCGCGGGTGCCGTCGACGTTGGCGCGGCGGATGTCCTCCGGCGTACCGCCGACCGAACCGGCCAGGTGCAGCACGGCGTCGCAGCCCCGTGCCGCACGGCGCAGGCCGTCGGGATCGGCCAGATCGGCCACCACGAGGTCGACGTCCGGGGGCAGGAGCGCCGTGGCGCGGGCCCGGTCGCGCACCACCGCCCGCACGTCGTGGCCGCTGCGGACCAGCAGGTCGACGAGCGCGCTGCCGAGGTAGCCGGTGGCGCCGGTGGTCATCAGCATCCGGCGAGTCTCCCAGCGGGTGTTCGCGCCGCTTGTCGTGCATCCGCCCGCGACGACCGGTGCCGCGCCCGTTCGGAGCAGCCGTCGACCCGCCGTTCGCGTCCGGTCACCCGCTGCACGCGTGCCGCACGCCGCCGGGCAGCACTGCCCCCGGCGGACCCCGATCCGCTCGTCTCGGAGTCCTGGTCGGTCGTCGCGTGCCCCTCGCGGCGGCACATCCGAACCGGCAAGATCCGTGTTGAAGAACACAGCAGTGCATCGCGGCAAGCGGGATGCAGCACACACAGGAGGTCTCCGGATGTCGGGCTGGGACAGCTATCGCGCGGTGTACGGCGCGGAGCTGCGCGCGGCGGCGCGGGAGTTCGACGACCACGGCTGGTCCGTGGCAGAGCAGACCGCCACCACGTTGCTGCTGATCACCGGCCGGGCGCTGGACGTGCTGGAGGTGCCGGAGGCCACCGGCCGCCGGATGTGCGCCGAGCTCCGCGACGCGGGCCGGGTCGTCCCCGTGGCCGCCACCGACGCGGGCTCCTGGTGGTTCCCGATGAGCGCGGGTGCCGAGCTGCCGGCGGAGCTGGCGTCGGCCGCGGGCGTCGTGCTGCACGGCGCGGGCGACGCGGTGCTCGCGCCGCCGTCGCAGGTCCCCGACGGATGGGTGCACTGGCGGGTGGCCCCCGCGCTGGTCGGCTACAAGGTCCCTCCGGCCGACGTGATCTTCCATGCCGCCGTCGACGCCGTTCGACGGCAGACCGACCACGAGACGTACCCGGGCGCCCAGCGGTCCGCCGGTGTGGGAGTGGCGGTCATGCGGTCCTGAGACCGCGATCCGGCCCCCGGTCCGGTCCTCGCTGACGCAGCGCCTCGCGCTGCGCCGAGGGCCCCGGTGAGGCCGGTGGTGCGGATCCTGCCCGAGAGCGGCACTCCTGCCCTCGCAGCGCGTCCGCACCACCAAACGTGGCCGGGGTCGGTGGAGAGCCGCCGACCCCGGCCTGTTCCACGTGTCACGACGGGCGCCGCAGGAGCCGAGCCTCCCGGCGTCGTGGGGGCATCACGACCCCGGGAGGCATTTGGCCCCCGACCGGAGCGGATGGGAATGAGCCATCCACCGGCAGCCGGGCGCCCTCGTCCGGTGATGCTCCGCCCGATCGTCACGGGGCAGCGACGGTACGGGCAGAACACGCCGTTCGGACTCCAGGTGTTCGTGGGGACGGGCACTATGGGTTCGTGCAGACTTCGCAGTCCCCCCGATCGGACGCGTCGGGCGACGCCGACACAGGACCGATCGATACCGTGCCGGCCCGCAGGCGTCCGGTCGTGGAGGTCGGGCTCGGCCTCGGACGCGTGGATGAGTCCACCCGGGCGAACGACCTGCGGAAGATGAAGCGGTTCGCCACCGGCCTCCTGCTGCTCGCCACCGTCATTTTTCTGGTGTCGCGGTGGTGGGAGGTCAACGAGGGCCCCGTCTGGATCGGCTACGTCCGGGCGATGGCCGAGGCGGGCATGGTCGGCGCGCTGGCCGACTGGTTCGCCGTCACGGCGCTGTTCCGCCGCCCGCTGGGCCTGCCGATCCCGCACACGGCGATCATCCCGACGAAGAAGGACATGATCGGCGACAGCCTCGGCGATTTCGTCGGCGAGAACTTCCTCTCCGAGGACGTCGTGCGCGACAAGCTCGCCCGCGTCGAGATCTCTTCCCGGGTCGGAGCGTGGATCGCCGAGGAGGCCAACGCCGACCGCGTCACCGCCGAGCTCGCCACGGCCGCCCGCGGTGTCGTCACGGTGTTGCGCGACGAGGACGTGCAGGACGTCATCGAGCAGGTGCTCGTCCGCAAGCTCATGGAGAAGCCCATCGGCCCGCCGCTGGGCACCGTCCTGGAGGGCGTCCTCGCCGACGGCTCCCACCACCGGCTCGTCGACCTGGTCTGCGACCGCGCCTACGACTGGGTGGTGGCCAACCAGGAGATGGTGCTGCGGATCGTGCACGAGCGCGCGCCGTCGTGGTCGCCGCGGTTCGTCGACGACCTCATCGCCGACAAGCTGTTCCTCGAGGTGCAGAACTTCGCCTGGGCGGTGAAGACCGACCCCGAGCACCCGCTGCGCAAGGCGATCGACACGTTCCTCGTCGAGTTCGCCACCGACCTGCAGCGCGACCCCGACACCATCGAGCGCGCCGAGCGGATCAAGGCCCAGATCGTGGCGCACCCGGAGGTGCAACGGTTCATCGGCCAGGCCTGGGGCACTGTCAAGGGCCTCATCCTCGACGCCGCGGCCGACCCGTCCAGCGCGCTGCGCACCCGCGTGCGCGACGGCCTGGTGTCGTTCGGCACGCGCCTGAGCTCCGACGCCGAGCTACGCGGCAAGATCGACGGCTGGCTGGCCGACACGGCCGGCTACGTCGTGCGCCACTACCGCCGCGAGATCACCACGCTCATCACCGACACCGTCTCGCGCTGGGACGCCGAGGAGACCTCCCGCAAGGTGGAGCTCCAGGTGGGCCGCGACCTGCAGTTCATCCGCATCAACGGCACGGTCGTGGGCTCGCTCGCGGGCCTCGTGATCTACGCGGTGGGCCAGCTGGCCTTCGGCGGCTGAGCGCCCTCGGGGTTCGTCAGAGCGCTCGGCCCATCGCCAGGCCCAGGCCGGCCGCGCCGAGGCCTGCGGCCACCATGCCGACCGCGTTGAGCACGGCGAGCAGGCGGGCGCGGCCCGCGGCGAGCTGAACGCTCTCGTAGCCGAACGTCGAGTACGTGGTGAGCGCCCCGCAGAAACCCGTGCCGACCAGCGCGATCACCGCGGGGGAGGTGGTGGCACCCAGCACCAGGCCCAGCACGAACGACCCCACGACGTTGACGGTGAACGTGCCCCACGGGAACCCGGTGGAGTGGCGCGACTGCACGATCCGGTCGGTGGCGTAGCGCAGCGGGGCGCCCACCACGGCGCCGGCCACCACCAGCAGCGGGATCATCGGGTGCCCGCCGGGCGCACGGCGCGGGCGATCACGATGCCCAGCCAGGTGGCGGCGACCGCGGCCAGCAGCGTGCCCGCGATGTAGAGCAGCGCGGTGCCGACGTGTCCGGCGGCCAGCAGCTGCTCGGAGTCGACGGCATAGGTGGAGAACGTGGTGAAGCCGCCGAGGATCCCGGTGACGAGGAACGGGCGCACCAGGGGGTGCGCCTGCATCCACTCCGTGATCACCACGATGAGCGCCCCGATCAGGAAGCCGCCGACGACGTTGATTCCGAACGTGGCCAGCGGGAACGTCCCGGGGGAGTGGGGGAGCAGCAGGCCGACGCCGTAGCGGGCCAGCGCCCCGACCGCGCCGCCGAGCGCCACCACCCCGAGCGCCCGGCCCTGGCCGGAGAGGGGTTCGAGGACGCGGACGGGTGGGACGACGACCTCGTCCCCGCCGCTGGGGGGGAGCGCGTCGGCCATGCGCGGAACCTACCCGCGGTGATCCGCACGGACAGGCGTCACCGAGCCTCCCATCCGTTGTGGTGCGTCACGGCTTCGTGTTCGTCACGCCGAGTACGACCACTCGACCGCCGGCGTGCTGAAGAACGCGATCGACCACATCCACGTGGAGTGGGCGAACGGGTCGGCCGTCTTCGCCGGCATCAGCACGCATGGGAGAGCGGCGTGACACATGCCACCCCACCTGCGCAAGCACTGCGCTTGCTGTAGCTAGCACTCGCGGGTAGCGTCGCCCGCGTCGGAGACGGAGGTGATCCCACATGACGGGCAAGAAGAACGAGAACCCGGTCGGACAGGCCGTGGAACTGGTCGAGCAGGCCGGTCACGCCGTCGGTCAGGCCGTCACCGACATCGGTACCGACATCGGCAGCTACATCCGCAGCCAGCGCGAGGGCGCGCAGGTCTCGCTGCGCCAGCTGGCGCGCACCGCCGGTGTCAGCAACCCGTATCTCAGCCAGATCGAGCGCGGGCTGCGCAAGCCGTCCGCCGAGATCCTCCAGCAGATCGCGAAGGGCCTGCGGATCTCCGCAGAGGCCCTCTACGTGAAGGCCGGGATCCTCGAGGAGAAGCCGGCGAGCGCCGTCACCGATGCCGTGTTCGCCGACCCGACACTGACGGAGCGCCAGAAGCAGGTGCTCCTCGACATCTACCAGTCCTTCCGGCGGGAGAACGACGTCCACGTCGTCCCCTCCACAGACACTGAGGAGTGATCATCATGGCCGTTTCGCTTCCGACCGCCGCCGACGTCCGCAAGGCGCGCGAGCAGGCTGCCCACAACGTCGCCGAGCAGGCCGAGGTGGCCCGCACGCCGCTGCTGGCCGTCCTCGGGGTGGGCGACTTCGCCGTCGCCACCGTCTCGAAGGCCGTCGCCGAGGCCCGCGCCCGCGCCGCGGCTCGCCGCGAGCACCTGCAGAGCCAGGTCTCGGAGCTGCAGACCCAGGTCTCCGAGCTGCCGGCCCACCTCAGCACCGACGAGCTCCGCAAGCTGGTGGCCGAGCTGCGCACGCAGGCCGAGAGCACCGTCGCCGAGCTGCGCGAGCAGGCCGAGACCACCTACGAGGGCTTCGCCGAGCGCGGCGAGAAGGCCTGGGGCAAGATCCGCAAGCAGCCGCGGGTCAAGCAGGCGATCACGACGATCGAGTCCTACACCGAGAAGCTCGACGCCGCCGTCGACGACCTGGTGGACGACGCCCACGACGCCGCCGAGAAGGCGCTCATCACGGTGACCCGCCAGACCCGGTCCACCGGCGAGAAGGTCGCGCGCTCCACGCAGAAGGTCGCCGAGGAGGCCGCCGAGACGAGCCAGGACGTCTCCGAGACCATCGCCGCGAAGGGTGCCGAGGCCGCCGAGGTCGTCGCCGAGGCGGGTGACGAGGCGGCGCACGAGGCCCGCAGCGTCTCGCGCAAGGCCGCCAACCGCGCCGCCCCCAAGGCGACGCCGAAGACCACGGCCCGCAAGCCGGCCACCCGCCGGACCACGGGGAACGGCTCGTCCAGCAGCTGATCCCACGGTCGCGAGGCCGGCGCACCACCGCAGCACCCCCGGGGCCTCCCGCGCCTCGGGGGTGCTGCCGTGTCCAGCCCGTGTTCACGCTGGTCACACCTCGGGGATGTGCTGCACCCCGCCCCGCACGTACTCTGGGCGGGTGAACGTCCTCGAACACCTCGACTCGCTGGTGTTGTTCGTGATCGGTATCGCGGCCGCGCCGGTCGCGGCGTACGCGTTCATCCACGCGCTGCGGCAACGATCGGACGCCTTCACCGCTGTCGGCAAGCTGACCAAGAACGCCTGGCTGGGCATCACGGGCGCGTCGGCGTTCTTCATGCTGCTGATCCCGCTCTTCGGCGCCCTGACCTCGGTGTCCTACGCCGGGTTCTGGGGCGTGGTGGCCGCGTTCCAGGGGCCCGGCAGCAGCATGACGCTGTTCTGGCTGGCCGGCGTGGTGGCCGTCTCGGTCTACATCGTCGACGTGAAGCCCGCCATCGTCGGCGTCCAGGGTGGCGGACAGCGTTGGTGAACTGGCCCGTCCTCGGCACCCTCTCCGCGGTGCCGGCACTCGACCGTCCCGACCTGCTCGGCAAGCCCGTCCTGACCGCCCTGGAGGCGCTCGACCCCGCTGACGCCGCGCTCGTCGGCGTCGCGGAGATCGATCCCGACCTGGCCGACACCGCCGCGTTCTGCGAGGCCTACGGCTCGCCGCTCGACGGCTCGGCCAACTGCGTCGTCGTCGCCGGGCGCCGGGGCGAGGAGACGCGCTACGCGGCCTGCCTCGTGCTCGCCACCACCCGCGCCGACGTCAACGGCCTGGTCCGCAAGCGCCTGAACGCCCGCAAGGCCTCGTTCGCGCCGATGGACGACGCCGTGTCGCTCGCGGGCATGGAGTACGGCGGCATTACGCCCGTCGGGCTGCCCGACGACTGGCCGATCCTGGTCGACGCCGCGGTGGCCGCCGCTGACGCCGTGGTGATCGGCAGCGGCATCCGAGGCTCGAAGCTGGCCCTGCCCGGTTCCCTCGCGGCGCGCCTGGTGAACGCCGAGGTCGTCGAGGGTCTCGGAAGGTAGAGCCACCTCCGCTCAAGGTTCCTGCGTTCGCTCGCAGCGGATTTACTTGAGCGCTGGAATGTTGTCAACGGGGTAAGCGTTGCGCTGGACATGACAGAGACGCTGAAGCTGCCGGTGCTTCCGCTCGCCGACTCGGTGGTGCTGCCCGGCATGGTGGTTCCCGTCCGGCTCGACGAGCCGGAGATCCAAGCAGCGGTGGACGCGGCACAGAGCGTCGATCGCAAGGTCCTGATCGTTCCCCGCCCCGACGGCAAGTACGCCGCCGTGGGCACGATCGCCGTCCTCGAGCAGGTCGGCAGGCTCCCCAACGGAGAGAAGGCGGCCGTGGTGCGCGGCGAGGGCCGCGCGCAGATCGGGTCCGGTGTGACCGGTCCCGGTTCGGCCCTGTGGGTGGAGGCCACCCCCGTCGACGAGACGGTGACCGCCCCGGGCAAGGCCGCCGAACTGGCCAAGGAGTACAAGGCGCTGGTCGTCGGCATCCTGCAGCAGCGGGGCGCATGGCAGGTCGTGGACTCGGTGCAGCAGATCACCGACCCCGGCCAGCTCGCCGACACCGCCGGCTGGGCCTCCTACCTCGACCTGGACCACAAGGCCCAGCTGCTCGCCGAGATCGACGTGATCAAGCGGCTCGAGCTGCTCATCGGCTGGACGCGCGAGCACGTGGCCGAGCAGGAGGTCTCCGAGAAGATCTCGAACGACGTCCGCGAGGGCATGGAGAAGACCCAGCGCGAGTTCCTGCTGCGCCAGCAGCTGGCCGCGATCCGCAAGGAACTGGGCGAGGACGAGCCAGAGGGCGCCGACGACTACCGCACCCGTGTGGAGTCCGCCGACCTGCCCGAGCACGTCCGCAAGGCCGCGATGACCGAGGTCGGCAAGCTGGAGCGCGCGTCGGACCAGAGCCCGGAGTCGGGCTGGATCCGCACGTGGCTCGACACCGTCCTCGACATGCCGTGGAGCGAGAGCACCACGGACAACACCGATCTGAAGGCGGCCCGGGAGATCCTGGACGCCGACCATGCCGGCCTCGACGACGTGAAGGAGCGTCTGATCGAGTTCCTGGCCGTCCGCGCCCGGCGTGACCGCAAGGGCATGGAGAAGGTCGGCGGCCGCGGTTCAGGTGCGGTGCTGTCGCTCGTCGGTCCTCCCGGTGTGGGCAAGACGTCGCTGGGTGAGTCCGTGGCGCACGCGCTCGGCCGCAAGTTCGTCCGCGTCGCCCTCGGCGGCGTCCGTGACGAGGCCGAGATCCGCGGGCACCGGCGTACCTACGTCGGCGCGCTGCCCGGCCGGATCGTCCGCGCCATCCGCGAGGCGGGCACGATGAACCCCGTCGTGCTCCTCGACGAGATCGACAAGGTCGGCAGCGACTTCCGTGGCGACCCCACGGCAGCCCTGCTCGAGGTGCTCGACCCAGCGCAGAACCACACGTTCCGCGACCACTACCTCGAGGTCGACCTCGACCTGTCCGACGTGCTGTTCCTGGCCACCGCCAACGCGTTCGACACCATCCCCGGCCCGCTCCTGGACCGCATGGAGGTCGTCACGCTCGACGGCTACACCGAGGCGGAGAAGATCGCCATCGCGCGCGACCACCTGCTGCCCCGGCAGATCGAGAAGGCCGGCCTGGAGCCGTCCGACGTCGAGTTCACGGAGGTGGCGCTCGGCATGATCGCCGCCGAGTACACCCGCGAGGCGGGCGTGCGGCAGCTGGAGCGGGGCCTGGCCAAGGCCCTGCGCAAGGTGGCCGTCAAGCTCGACAGCGACGACGTCGAGCGCCCGGTGCACATCGACGCCGACGCGCTCGTCACGTTCCTGGGACGGCCCCGGTTCACGCCGGAGTCGGCCGAGCGCACCTCGGTGCCGGGCGTGGCGACCGGGCTCGCTGTGACGGGAGCCGGTGGCGACGTGCTGTTCATCGAGGCCACCTCGATGGAGGGCGAGCCTGGCCTGATCCTCACGGGTCAGCTGGGCGACGTCATGAAGGAGTCGGTCTCGATCGCGCTGTCGTACCTGCGGTCCCGCGGGATGGCGGGCGACCTGGCGTCGAAGAAGCTCCACGTCCACGTCCCCGCGGGCGCGGTCCCGAAGGACGGGCCGAGCGCGGGAGTCACGATGACGACGGCGCTCGCGTCGCTCGCCAGCGGACGTCCGGTGAGGTCGTCGGTCGGCATGACCGGCGAGGTCACGCTGCAGGGCAAGGTGCTCCCGATCGGCGGGGTCAAGCAGAAGCTGCTGGCCGCGCACCGGGCGGGCCTCACCGACGTGATCATTCCGAAGCGCAACGAGCCCGACCTCGACGACCTGCCTGAGTCGGTGCGCGGTGAGCTGCGGATCCACCCGGTCGCGGACGTGAGCGAGGTGCTGGAGCTGGCCCTGGAGCCGGCGCCGGTGTCCGCCGCGGCCTGACCTACACACATACACAGAAACGGCGCTCCCGGAAGGGGGCGCCGTTTCTGTGTGTGACGTGGACCACGCCCCCGTGAGCTGACGCCCGGCCGCACGTATCACAGGCCCCTCGTGCCGACTCAGGCTTCGTGGCGACGTCATCAGAGCGCGCCCGGGAGGGACGACTGTCATGACCCAGACGATCGGTGGAGGCATCCAGGCACTGCGCGAGGCGATGGCAGGCCCCGTGATCACCCCTGGTGATGCGGAGTACGACGAGGCTCGGAAGGTCTGGAACGCGGAGATCGACCGGCACCCGGGCGTGATCGCCCGGTGCGCGACAGCCGGGGACGTCGTGGCAGCGGTCGATTTCGCGCGCGAGCACAGCCTGGAGATCTCGATCCGCTGCGGGGCCCATCAGTGTGCTGGCCTGGCCGTCTGCGACGACGGCTTGATGATCGACCTCAGCCTGCTCAACCAGGTCGTGGTCGACCCGGACGCCCGGCGGGCGCGGGTGGGCGGTGGTGCGCTTCTCGCCGACGTGGACGCGGCGACACAGGTCCACGGTTTGGCGACGCCCGTCGGCCTGATCGGCCACACCGGGATCGGAGGTATCGCGCTCGGAGGTGGCATGGGGTGGCTGACCCGCAAGTTCGGGCTCAGTTGCGACAACCTGGAATCAGCCCAGATCGTCACCGCGGCCGGGCGAGTGCTCAGGGTGGCGGAGGACGAGAACCCCGATCTGTTCTGGGCCGTCCGGGGAGGCGGTGGCAACTTCGGCGTCGTCACCGAGTTCGAGTTCCGTCTCCACGAGGTGGACCCCATGGTCGAGCTCGGCTTCTTCTTCTGGAGCCTCGAGGACGGCCCGGCTGCGCTGCGGCTCGCCCGCGACGTCATCGCCACGATGTCGCTGGACGTCAATGTCGTGGTGGGCTCGATGAACGCACCGCCGGCGCCCTTCGTGCCGGAGGCGCATCACTTCACACCCGGGTACGTCATGTTGCTGACAGGCTTCGACGGCACACCGGAGCACGCCCGGCTCGTGGCCCGGATCCGGGAGAGCCTGCCCCCGCTGTTCGACATGGTCACCCCCATGCCGTACGTCGAGCTCCAGAAGATGCTGGACGAGGGCAACGCCTGGGGTTTCTACTGCTACGAGAAGGCCACCTACGTCGAGGATCTGTCCGACGACGTCATCGATGTGGTGGCCGAGCAGGTCCTCCGTAAGAGCTCACCGATGTCGCTGTTGCTGTTCTACCGCCTCGACAGCGCCTACAGCCGGGTGGCCGAGGACGACACCGCGTTCGGAGGAGCGCGCTCGCCGCGGTTCGCCGCGTTCATCGTCGCCTTGGCGCCGGACCGTGACCTGCTCGCAGCGGATCGCGTGTGGGTCCGCACCTTCTGGGAGGCACTGCGACCGCACGCCGTCGGTGACGGCAGCGGGTACGTCAACGAACTCATGGAGTTCGACGAGGATCGCGTGCGTTCGACCTACGGAGCCCGGAAGTACGAGCGGCTGGCCCGCATCAAGGGCGAGTACGACCCGGGGAACCGGTTCCACCTCAACGCCAACATCAAGCCGGCCTGACGCCGTGGTGGCGCCGGGCCGGGAATGGTGGTCCGGCGCCGCCGCGTTGTAGCCGTATGACTTCGGACACATCCGTGCTGCCCGACCCGTCCACCGAGTTCGGGGCGCGCGTCGCCCGCCGCCTGGCCGAGGAGCCGATCGCGTGGCTCACGGTCGTCGACGGTGCCGGCACGCCCCAGCCCGCGCCCGTCTGGTTCCTCTGGGACGGCGCCACCGCCCTGATCTACAGCGTCGGGAACGCGAAGCGCCTCGACCACCTGCGGGCCGACCCGAAGGTCGCGCTGCATCTGGACAGTGACGGTCACGGCGGCGACATCGTCGTGCTGACCGGCGAGATCGTCGAGGCACCGGACGAGCCCGCGGTGCCCGACAACCCCGTCTACCTGGAGAAGTACGGCGCGTCGATCGCCGCGGGGAGCTGGGGGACGCCGGCGGTGTTCGCCGAGACGTTCTCGGTGCCGCTGCGCTTCCGCCCGCGGCGGGTGCGCGGCCACTGACGTCCCACCCCGTCCCCGGTTCGTGTCGACTCGCGGGTGGGGGCTAGCGGAAGACCACCGTCTTGTTGCCGTGCACCAGGACGCGGTCCTCGAGGTGCCAGCGCAGGCCGCGGGAGAGCACGAGGCGCTCGATGTCGCGGCCGCGGCGGACCATGTCGGCGGCGGTGTCGCCGTGGTCCACGCGGATCACGTCCTGCTCGACGATCGGGCCGGCGTCCAGGTCGGCCGTGACGTAGTGGCAGGTGGCTCCGATCAGCTTGACGCCGCGGGCGTGGGCCTGGTGGTAGGGCCGCGCGCCGACGAACGACGGCAGGAAGCTGTGGTGGATGTTCAGGGCCTTCCCGGCCCAGGCCTCGCACAGCTCCGCGGGCAGGATCTGCATGAAGCGGGCCAGTACGATCGCGTCCGGTTCGTGCTCCTCCACGAGCTTGCGCAGCTCCGCGAACGCGGCCGGTTTGCCGTCGGCGGGGAACGGCACGTGGTGGAACGGCACTCCGTGGGCGCGGACGATGTCGCCCAGCACCTCGTGGTTGCCGATCACGGCGTCGAGCTGCACGGGCAGCTCACCGGCGGAGACGCGGCCCAGCAGGTCGTGCAGGCAGTGCGGCTCCTTGCTCACCAGGAGCACCGCGCGCTTCGGCACGCCCGTGTCGGTGACGGTCCAGCGCGCCTCCGGGCCGATCTCGGCCGCCACGGCGGAGAAGCGGTCCCGCAGCTCGTCGGCGTCGAAGGGCAGGGAGTCGGCACGCACGACCTGGCGGGTGAAGAACCAGCCGGTGGTGGGATCGGAGGGGCTGTGATCCGAGTGATAGGCCGCCTCGACGATCCAGCCGCCCGCGTCGGCGAGGAACCCGGAGATCCTCGCCACGATCCCCGTCGTGTCGGGGCAGCTCAGGGTGATGACGTACCGGCGCTCGGCAGAGGGGTCCACGGCACGAATCGTCGCACCCGGGCGCGGGGCGGATCAGTGCGAGTCGAGCCACTTCAGCGTGAACTCGGTCTCCAGGCTCAGCAGCTCCTTCACCCGCTCGGCCACGACGCTCTCGATCTTCCCGCCGATGAGCGGCACGTTGACCGTGACGTCGGTGCGCACCACGAGCTCGCTGCTCGACGCGTCGAGATCGTGCAGGCGCATGCCACCGACCGCGGAGGCCGGCGTGCCCTTGATGCCCACCTGTGACTCGCCCTCGTAGCGGCCCGGCTCCTTGCGGGTCCAGGTCTCCAGCCGCTCGACGAGGATGTCGCCGGTCAGGAAGGTGCGCACCACGGGCGGCAGGTCCTTGGACTCGAGGCCTTGCCGGACCCGGAACCGGGCGCTCCGGTCGTCGGCGGTGTGCTCGAGGAGGACCGCGTCCTTGCCGCCGACCTCGGCGAGGCGGGCCCGCAGGTAGTCGGGATCGACCATCGTCGTGAAGACCTTCTCGGCGGGGTAGGCCGACGTCGACCGGTACTCGCTCTGCCGTGACATGGGGGGAGGCTACCGTTGGCCGCCGTGCCGGTTCCTGATGTGGCGACCTCCCTGGCCCCCCTGACGACGCTGCGCCTCGGCGGTCCCGCCCGGCGTCTCGTCGACGCCGCGAGCGCGGCCGCGGTCGTCGAGGCCGTACGCGTGGCCGACGCCGCGGGCGAGCCGGTGCTGCTGCTGGGCGGCGGATCCAACGTCGTCATCGCCGACGAGGGCTGGCCCGGAACGGTGGTGCGGGTGGCGAGCCGCGGGCGGGACGTCGAGCGCAGGCCGGACGGCTCCGTGGTACTCACCGCGGAGGCGGGCGAGGACTGGGACGGTGTCGTCGCCGCCACCGTGGCCGAGGGCCTCGGCGGGCTGGAGTGCCTTTCGGGCATCCCCGGGCGCACCGGCGCCACACCTGTGCAGAACGTCGGCGCGTACGGCGTCGAGATCGCCGACCTGCTTCTCGACGTCGACCTGTACGACCGCGGCACCGGCGTCGTCCGCGACCACGTGCCCGCTGCCGAGCTGGGGCTCGCCTACCGGACGAGCACGCTCAAGGGCCGCGACGACGCGATCGTGCTGCGCGTCCGCTACCTGCTGCCGGGCGACGGCGCGAGCGCCCCGATCCGCTACCCGGAGCTCGCGCGGGCGCTGGGCGTCGAGCCCGGGGAGCGTGTGGCCGCCGCGGCCGCGCGCGACGCGGTCCTCGGGCTGCGCCGGGGCAAGGGCATGGTGCTCGACGCCGCCGACCACGACACCTGGAGCGTGGGTTCGTTCTTCACCAACCCGGTGCTCCCCGAGCCGGACGCGCCCGCCGAGGCGCCTCGCTGGCCCGCGGGGCCGGGCCGGGTGAAGGTGCCTGCGGCCTGGCTCATCGAGCACGCCGGATTCCGCCGCGGCCGCCGCGGCCCGGGCGGCCGGGTCGCGCTGTCGGGCCGTCATGTCCTGGCTCTCACCCATCGGGGTGACGGCACGACGTCCGACCTCCTGATCCTCGCTCGCGAGGTTCGTGACGGCGTGCGTCACGCCTTCGGGGTCGAGCTCGTACCGGAACCCGTTCTGGTCGGCTGCGTTCTGTGATCGTCGCGTAGCCTTTGTCCGGTACCGCGGAGGCGTCGGGCAACCGGGGAGCGCCCGAGACGTCCTTCTCTGCGGGACATCTCGACAAGGGGGACCATTCGACGATGCGACGCATCCTGCTCGTGCTGGCCGTGATGATGGTGGGTTCGCTGGGCGTGGTGACGGCAGCCACCGCCCAGGGCGGCCGCACCACCATCGCCGCGCCGACGGGGGGACCGGCCACGGTCGCGGCTCCTGCCGCCACCGTGGCCTACACGCCCGTCGCGAACACGAGCCGCGTCGACCCTGGCGCGAAGGCCACGGCCACGGTGCGGGACGGCGCCTTCGACGAGGTCACGCTCACCGACGAGGACGGCAAGGCCGTCCCCGGCGAGCTGAACGCCGACAGGACCACCTGGACCAGCACCGCACCGCTGGGCTACGGCGCCAACTACACCTGGGGCGGCACCGCCACCGGCACCGACGGCGCCCAGGTGCCCCTCCGGGGCTCCTTCACCACCGTGTCGCCGAGCAAGCGCATCCGCGGCACCGTCAACATCGGCGACAACCGCACGGTCGGCATCGCGGCGCCCATCCGCATCCAGTTCAACGACCACGTCGTCGACCGCGCCGCCGCCGAGCGGGCGCTGAAGGTCGAGACGTCCGTGCCCGTCGAGGGCGCGTGGGGCTGGCTGCCCGACGAGGGCGGCGGCTCGCGCGTCGACTGGCGGCCGAAGGCGTACTGGCCGGCCGAAACCGAGGTCACGGTCACCGCGAACCTCCGTGACGTGCCCTACGGCGGCGGCGCCGTCGGCGCGGCGAACGTCACCTCGACGTTCCGGATCGGTAGGGCCCAGATCGTCAAGGCCGACGCCAAGAGCTTCCGCATGGTCGTCATCCGTGACGGCGAGCAGATCTTCGACTTCCCGGCCAGCTACGGGCTCGCCTCCGACCCGCAGCGCAACACCCGCTCGGGCGTCCACGTGGTGAGCGAGAAGTTCACCGACAAGCGCATGGTGAGCCAGCAGTACGGCTACGACAGCGTGGAGAAGTGGGCCGTCAGGATGAGCAACAACGGTGAGTTCATCCACGCCAACCCGAACTCCGCCGCCGCTCAGGGCTCCTCCAACGTCACTCACGGCTGCGTCAACCTCTCGACCGACAACGCCAAGGCGTACTACGACACCGCGCTCTACGGCGACCCCGTGGAGGTCACCAACACCCCGATCCAGCTCTCGTCCAGGGACGGCGACATCTGGGACTGGACGCTGTCCTGGCAGAAGTGGCAGACGCTCTCCGCGCTCTGACCAGCGGGTGGTTGCCGGCTGGGGCCCTCGGGTACGGGCCCGTATGCGACCCGACGATCTGAGCGACCGGTCCGCCACCCGCGCCGAGCCCCTCCCCGAGGAGCGGGCCGTGGAGGAGGGCGGTGAGGACCGTCGCGCCGAGGCGGCCGAGATCCTGCGTGAGTCCGAGGAGCGCGTCGGGGACGCCGCCGGCGCCGTCGCCCCCGGCGACGTCGCGGACGAGCACCGCCACAGCGAGGACACGGCCTGACGATCAGCCCTCGCGGTACGCGCGCATTCCGCTGGCCTGGGCCCGGGGCTTGAGCACGATCTGGTCCAGGTTCACGTGGCTCGGACGGGTGGCGGCGAACGCGATCACGTCCGCGACGTCGCCGGCCGTCAGCGGCGTGATCCCCTTGTAGACGTTGTCGGCCTTGCCGGCGTCGCCGTCGAAGCGGACCAGTGAGAACTCGGTCTCCACCATGCCGGGGAGGATCTCGGTGAGCCGGATCGGCTGCCCGAGGAGCTCGCCGCGCAGGGTGCGGTGCAGCATCGCCTGGGCGTGCTTGGCTCCGGTGTAGCCGGCGCCGTTGTCGTAGGGCTCCAGCGCGGCGATCGACGTGACGGTGACGATGTGCCCGTCGCCCGAGGCGAGCAGGGCGGGCAGCAGTGCCTTCGTGACGCGCAGCGTGCCGATCACGTTGGTCTCGTACATCCAGCGCCAGGCATCCTCGTCCGCCTCGGCCACGGGCTCCAGGCCTTTTGCGCCTCCGGCGTTGTTCACCAGCAGCTTGGCCCCGGGTACGGCGGCGGCGAAGGCGGCCACGGACTCGGGGTCGGTGACGTCCAGGCGTACCGCGGTGCCGTCGATCTCCGCCGCGATCTCCGCGAGGCGGTCGGTGCGGCGCGCGCCCAGGACGACGTGGAAGCCGGCCTTCGCGAGCGCGCGGGCGGTGGCTGCCCCGATGCCGGAACTGGCGCCGGTGACGACGGCGGTGGGTCGATCGGTCATGCCGCAGACCCTAAGCCGTCAGTCCAGGCCCTGCTGTGCCGTGCGGGAGCCGCGCCTGGCCGCGGCCCGCTGCCACGCGAAGACGCTGTAGCCGACGCCGCCGAGGCCCGCCCCGACGACGCAGGTGAGGAACCAGATGTCGAGCGGCCGGTCGCCGGTGAACCATGTGACGAGCAGGACGACGGCGGCGGCGAGCCACGCCAGGCTGCCCATCGCGAGGACGGTGCTCATCTGGTTGAACCGGGGCGGGAGCGGCGGGGGGGCGACCACACCGGCCAGCGTAGGACGTGATGTGCGCCTACGGTATCGGCCGTGCTCGAGAAGCTCTTCCGCGTTTCCGAGCGCGGCTCCACGGTCGGCCGTGAGCTGCGCGGTGGCCTCGTCACGTTCGTGACGATGTCCTACATCATCGTCCTCAACCCGCTGATCCTCGGCTCGTTCTCGCCCGAGGGCCCCGGCGCCAAGAAAGACGTGCTCGGGCACGTGCTCGCAGTCCCGCAGGTCGCGGCCGTCACGGCGCTGGCGGCCGGGGTCATGACGCTGGTCTTCGGGCTGGTGGCCAACCTGCCCTTCGCCCTCGCGACGGGCCTCGGCATCAACGTCCTCGTCGCCGCCACGCTCGCGCCGATGATGACATGGCCGGAGGCGATGGGCCTGGTGGTGATCGACGGGCTGATCATCGTGCTGCTCGCCGCGTCCGGCCTGCGGACAGCCGTCTTCAACGCGGTGCCACCGTCGCTCAAGGCGGCGATCGCCGTCGGGATCGGGCTGTTCATCGCGTTCATCGGGCTGGTGGACTCGGGGTTCGTGCGCCGCATCCCCGATGCCGCGGGCACCACCGTCCCGGTCGAGCTGGGCAGCGGCAACTCGATCGCCACCTGGCCGACGTTCGTGTTCGTGATCGGGCTGCTGGTCACCGGGCTGCTCGTGGCCCGCCAGGTGCGCGCGGGCATCCTGATCGGCGTGGTGATCACCACGGTGGTGGCGATCGTCGTCGAGGCGTTCGTGCACGTCGGCTCGTCGGCCACGAACCCGGCGGGCTGGTCGCTGTCGGTGCCGGCGCTGCCGTCGAGCATCGTCGGGTTGCCCGACCTCTCGCTCGTCGGCGCGTTCTCGTTCGGCGCGTTCTCCCGCCTCGACATCATCACCGTGGTGCTGCTGGTGTTCACGCTCGTGCTCGCCAACTTCTTCGACGCCATGGGGACCATGACGGGGCTGGGCAAGCAGGCCGGGCTCGTGGACGAGAACGGCCAATTGCCGAACGTCGGACGCGCGCTCATCGTCGAGGGGACGGGCGCAGTGGTGGGCGGCGCGGTGTCGAGCTCGTCGAACACAGTGTTCGTGGAGTCGGCGTCGGGGATCGCGGAGGGGGCCCGCACCGGGCTCGCCAACGTGCTCACCGGCGTGCTGTTCCTGCTCGCGATGTTTCTGACGCCGCTCTACGCGATCGTGCCGATCGAGGCGGCCGCGCCGGCGCTGGTGATCGTCGGCGCGCTGATGATCCGGCAGATCACCGAGATCGACTTCACCGATTTCCGCATCGGGTTGCCGGCGTTCCTGACGATCGTGGTCATGCCGTTCACGTACTCGATCGCCAACGGGATCGGCGCGGGCTTCGTGTCCTACGTGGTGCTCGCGGCGGGCACGGGGCGGGCGCGGACCGTGCACCCGCTGATGTGGGTGGTGGCCGTGGCGTTCCTGGCCTACTTCGCGGTGGTGCCGCTGCGCACGCTCCTCGCATGAGGGCTTGCGCCGCAGAGTGAGGTTAGGCTAACCTCATGTCGTCGCTTCGTGGTGGGAGCGGCGCGTCAGTTCGGGAAACGATATCGGGGTCCTGGCCAGCCGGCCAGGACCCCGATTCGCGTCCGTGGAGGTGCGTGCAGCGGCTACAGGCCGTAGATGCGCACCCAGTCGACCTGGAAACCCACGCTCTGCGGCGTCTGGGCGTTGCGGGCGGGGATCCAGTCGTCGCCGTAGGGGCCCACGTCCTGCTGGATGGCGAGGTGCATGGGGCGCGGAGGGATCTGGTCCTTCTCCGTGGTCCGGAAGATCTGCTGGCCGTCGATGAAGCCGGCGATGTGGTCGGGCGTCCACTCGACCGCATAGTTGTGCCACTGCGTGAAGTCGCCGGGCACGCCGACGCCGTTCTGGCTGTTGTCGGCGCCGTAGTGGACGGTGAAGTTGGCGATCTTGCGCTCGGGCTTCGGCATCTCGAGGAAGTCGATCTCGCCGCCCTCGGGCCAGTCCTCCGCGTCGGGCCACAGCAGCATGACCGGGCCGTAGCCCGCGCCGGCCTGCGACCGGGCCCTGACCTCCCAGCGGCCGTACTGCTGGCCGGGGTACCAGGACAGGCCGCCGGACTCGTTGCCGTGGCTGTTGATCGTCAGCACGCCGTTGCCCACCACGAGGTTGTCGGGGTTGTTGCGGCCGACGTTCTCGGTGGTGCCGCCGCTGTAGGCGCTCCACGTCCGCGTGTTGAGGGAGGTGCCGTCGAACTCGTCGTCGGCTGTCGGGGTGCCCCAGCTCAGGAGCTTGGCCGCCTCGGTGTCCGAGCTCGCGTTCGGGTCGAGGGTGGCGCTCTTCTGCGGGTTGAGCGGGCCGCCGTTGTGCTGGGCGGACGTCGTGTGGGAGGAGCCGCCGCGGACCACCGTCAGGGTGATCGCGACGAGTGCGACGACAGCCGCGACCGCAAGCACGATGATCACAGCCCGTCGGCGGTCGGGAGGAGGGCCGGGGGGCTGGGGATCGGATGCGGCCAGCTGCTGTGTGTCGGACACTCCGGTCACAGTAGGCAATGACCACTGTGCCCAGGCTGAGAACCCCGCTCTGCCCGGCGCGCCCGTCACCCCCAGCCGAACATGCGACGCAGCAGGTCACGGACCGGTGACGAGCCCTGGCCGCCGCCGCCGCCGTCGCCGCCGTCGCCGCCCGCGGAGCCCTGTCCTGTCCCGGACGGTGCGGCGGTGCCGTCGAGGCTGTACTGGCGCACCCAGTCGACCTGCATCGTCGTCTCCTTCGCGGTGTCGCCCTGCGGGAACCAGTCGAGCTGGATGCACAGGTGCATCGGCCCCGGTGGGAGCGTGCCGGTGTCGGTGGTGCGGAACCACTGCTCGCCGTCGAGGTAGGCCGTGATCGACTCGGCGGTCCACTCCACCGCCCAGTTGTGCCACTGCGTCGCGTCGGCCTGCACCGCGCCGTCGAGCTGGGAGTTGTCGGCCCCGTAGTGGAGGAACATCTTCGTCTCCTGGCGGGTCGGGTCGGAGATCTCCATGAAGTCGACCTCGCCGCCGGACGGCCAGTCCTCCGCGTCGGGCCAGAGCAGCAGCAGGGCGTTGTAGGAGGGATCGCCGACCGGCGCGCGGACGCGACCCTCCCAGCGGCCGTAC
>NZ_JAOPWR010000208.1 GCF_025965585.1 Pseudonocardia sp. | reverse complement strand
TGCTGGCGGTGACGGTGAGGTCGTCGAGTTCGCAGCGGACGGCGAGGCTGAACGACTCGTCCCCGCCTGTGCGGTACAGCTCGGGCAGGTGGTGGGCGAGGTAGTGCAGCACGCCGCGGGATCCGGTGCTGCGGATCCCGGCGACGTGGACGATGACCCGGTCGCCGTCGCGGCGCCGCGACAGGTAGCCCAGGTCGGCCGGCTCGGGCGGATCGTCCGCGAGTGGGGAGCCGAACCGCTCCCCTGTCTGCTTGTCCACGATCCACCACCGCCCGTCGTCACGAACCATGCCGAGCCGCGGGTCGGTGTCCATCAGGCTGGCGCCGATCGGGGCGGACTTCGGTCCGCAGATCACCACGACGTCGCCGTCAGGAACCCCGGTGGTGTCGGGCGGGATGGAGAACGTCTCCGCGCTGAGGGCGAGGGTCGCGAGCAGGGTTTCGGTGTCGGTCTGGGTGGCCAGGTCGGCGGCATCGATGTAGCTGCGCATCCGGTCATCGGCGCCCTCGCGCAGCGGCACCCCGACATGAACGGGGCCGACGCCGAAGAACGCGCGTTCGCGGGCCGGCGCGCCGCTGCGGATCTGGGTGACGCGGCCCTTGGTGATCCCGAGCGCGGCGGCTATCTCGGTGTAGCTGAGGCCCTGCCCCTGGTGAGCCTCCTCGATGGCCTCGCGCCGCAGCCGGGCCAGCTCGGTGGCGCGCTGCTGATAGACCGACATGAGCGCGGTCGCCCGCCGCCCCCGGCGGATGGGGTCGGGGTCGCGACGGACCTCGTCGAAGTCGTCGGGGCTACTCACCGTGATGAGTTTAGGGGTCCTTGACAGGTGATCGCCACCTGCCCTATCGTCCGTTTACCCCCCCTACACAGCCGCCGATCACTCCGATCAAGTGGTTTAGGGGGCTAAACGAGAGGAGTGGTGATGTCCATCCCGAGCAGGTTGAAGGTCGGCCACGGTGAGGTGTTCCCGCACGGCGCGTACGTGATCGGGGACGTGGAGCCGGTACGGGACTTCGAGCGGTCCACCCGCGAGCGCCCGGTCCAGGCCACCGACAAGGAATCCGGGCTCCTCGTCTGGGCGGTGTCGGTGCTCGACGCCGACCCCGACGCCCGCAAGGACGCCAAGACGGTGACGGTGAAGATCTCCGCCCCGCACCAGCCGGTGCCGCCGGAGGCGATGGCGGGGATGCCGTTCCGGCCGGTCGAGTTCGAGGGCCTGACCGTCACCCCGTACCTGGACGACAAGCGCAACCGGGTCGCCTACAGCATCCGCGCCACCGGCATGCGGGCCCCACAGCAGGGCTCGAAGCCGACGCCGCGGGCGAACTCGGAGGCGGCTTGACCCAGTGCTGGCGGAGGGGAGCTCGGCGGCAACCGGGCTCCCCTCCTGATCTCCCTGGAAATCCCAACCCCTGGCAAAGGAACCGAGCATCCGGAAGGACACCAACCTAGATGAGCACCACCGACGAGTTCATGACCGCGAACGAGTTCGTGGCCCGCCTCGCGGCCGCGCTCGACGCCTGCGGCGCCGACCAGCGGGCCGCCCTGGACATGCCGCACCGCGACGACTGGGAGAACGTCGCCCGCTGCGCCCGCCTGGCCCTGGTCTGCGCCCGCACGTCGGCGTGGTGGGCGTGCTGGCCCGCGAGGCATACCAGTTCCCGCACCCGCACGGCGCGCTGTTCGGGAAGGCCGCGATGACCGCTCAGTACACCGAGCAGGACCGGGCCCGGTTCTGGCGCGACTCCGCCGCGGACTGGCAGGCCCGTGCCGAACGTCGGCCTACCTCCGATGCGGCCGGCGCGCTGTCGAACTGGGCTGAGCTGGGGGTGTCGGCATGATCCGCGAACCGGCCGGGCGGGACTGGCGCACCCGCGCGCTGTGCGCGGATGCGGACCCGGAGATCTTCTACCCCGTCGACGTCACCTCGACCGCGCCGGCCGTGGAGCTGGCCAAGCGGGTCTGCGCACGCTGCCCTGTTCAGGCTGCGTGCCTGCTCGACGCAATGGCCGGGGAGGACCCGGCGCACCGGTGGGGTGTCATCGGTGGCACGACTCCCGACGAGCGACACGCCCTGTTCCTCGCGGAGCGGCTCCCGGTCGCCGGGTCCGGGGCGGTGGCCGCATGAGCCCGCGGTCGCGGTCGACTGTCAAGACCGGCTTGACACCGGGTGGGGTACGGCGGGTGATGGAGAACGACGAGTTCACCGCCTTCTCCCGCCGCATCCTGCGCGCTGCTGGCCGGCGCATCACCACCGGGGACGTCGACGCCCTCCCCCACCTCGCGGCGCTCGCGGCTGACCTTGAAGCCGCGATCGCCGATGCGGTGGTCGGGCTGCGGGCGGCCGGCTACTCGTGGGGCGAGATCGCCTCCCGGCTCGGGGTCACCCGCCAGGCCGCCCACCAGCGCTGGGGATCTCCGGCTGGGGCGTTGGTTCGGGAGGTCGCGTGATGACCACCGGACAACTCCTCCTCGTCCTGACCGGGGCCGGCGCGGGGCTGTGGGTGCTGCACAAGGTCGGGCAGGCCGTCACCAAGATCCTGGAAGCCGCCGCCGCGATCGCCGTGGTGTTCGTGACCGCGTGGCTCGCGGTCAAGGGGCTGTGGTGGGCCGGGCGGCAGATCGTCCGCCACTGGCGCACCAGCCTCACCACAACTGCGGTGGTGGTCTGGTGCTACTGGCTCGGCTGGCTCTCCCTCACCATCACCGCCGCCGTGGTCGCGGTCGGGCTGCTCGGCTGGCGCTGGGCTGCTCGGGAGTCCTTCGAGCCGCTGGCGGGCCGGTGGCTTCGGGCGTGGTGGCAGCGCTGGATCGTCTACGCCCCGCGCATGCCGCGATGGCTGCGCGCCTGCGGGCTCACCGTCGCCGATCACGGGCCCGGGGTGACGGTGCAGGTCAACCCCTTCCGCCGCTCCGCCGTCCCGCCCAAGGCCGCGCCCCGCCGTGACCAGTCGCCGCGGGTGATCGGGGTGCGCTCGGGCGCCTCCTGGGACGAAGTCCGCGTGCGCCTGGTGGCGGGGCAGACACCGGAGGACTTCGACCAGGCCGCCCGCTCGCTGGCAGTCGCCCGGGGCGTGGCCCGCTGCCAGATTCGCGAACTCGGGCCGAACCTGGTGTCGATCGATTACCAGCGCCGCGACCGCCTCGCCGACGTTGTCCCCTGCACCGACCTCGGCGCCCTGGCGGGTGTGGCCGGCGCGGGGCTGGACCTGCGCAAGGTGTGATCCGGGCGCACCGAGTACGGCACCGACTGGCACCAACCCCTCGCCGGAGGGCACACCCTCACGGCCGGGTCGACGGGGGCGGGGAAGAACTCGGTGATGTGGGCGCCCATCGTGTCCATCGCCCCGGCCATCCGCGACGGCCTCGTCCGCGTCTCCGGGATCGACCCGAAGGCCATGGAACTGGCCTACGGCCGCCGGGTCTTCCACCGCTACGCCGTCACCTCGCGCGACGCCCTCGACCTGCTCGATGACCTGGTGGCCGGGATGGAAGCCCGGAAGGTCGAGTTCGCCGGACGGGTCCGGACCGTGCCGATCAGCCGCGAGCACCCCCTCGAACTCGTCGAGTTCGACGAGATCGGCGCCCTCGTGCGCTACGTCGGGGACCGTAAGACCCGGGAAGCGATCACTGAGAGGGTGGCGTTGCTGACCACCCAGGGCCGGGCTCTGGGCTACACCGTGCGCGGCTACGTGCAGGAGCCGACCAAGGACACCGTCCCGGTCCGGGAGCTGTTCCCGCGCCGCATCTGCCTGCGCGTCGCGTCCAAGAGCCACGTCAGCATGGTGCTCGGTGAGCACGCCTACGACCGCGGCGCCTGGGCCAACCGCATCGGCGAATCGGAGCCGGGTGTCGGGTACCTGTTCGGCGAGGGCATCCGCGAACCAGTGCGGGTGCGGGCCGGGTGGGTGCCCGACGAGACGATCAAGCACCTCGAAACCTTCGTCACCCGGCCTGTCCACGCGGCCATCCCCGAGCAGGCCCCGTCGTTGTGGAAGCCCGTCCCCCTCCCTGCCGGAGGCACCCGATGACCACCGAGACCACCATGACCGATGCTCCGGAGTGGGTGGATCAGGACCAGCTCACCCGCGCACAGAAGGCCCTGCTCGCCCTCACCGGCGATGTCGCCCGGCAGCTCGCCGAGGATCACGGCGTCTGCGTCCGACCCCTGGCCCTGCGCCGCATCGATCTCACCTCGGGCCGCGTCGATGTGGTGCCGGTGCCGTGCGGGGCCCGCCGCGACGACATCTGCCCGCCGTGCGCGGAGAAGCAACGCCGCCTGCGGATGGTCCAGTGCCGGGAAGGCTGGCACCTCGAGCACGAACCCCTCGTCAAGCCGGCCGACCCTTCGGAGGCGCAGAAGGAACTCATGGCGGTCCGGGCCGATCTGCACGCCGCCTACCAGCTCGCCCGCGCCGACGGCGACGACACCGAGTGTGAGGAGATCCGCGACGCCGTCGAGGTCGTCGACGAGCAACTACGCGGCCTCGGGGTACGCGGCCGGCTCGAACCCCTCGACCCACCCGACCGCCCCGCCCGCAAGCGCTCGACCCGGCGGCGGCAGGACGCACCCAACCTCCCGCGCCGGCCGGTGGAGAAACGCACGCTCGGGCAGGTCTTCCGGCAGAAGTACCGGCCCTCCACCTTCCTGACGCTCACCCTGGACAGCTATGGGCGGGTGGACGGAGACGGGGCCGCGCTCGACCCCGACCGCTACGACTACCGACGTGCCGCCCGGGACGCGATCCACTTCCCGGCCCTGCTGGACCGGTTCTGGCAGAACACCCGCCGGTGCGTGGGCTGGGATGTCCAGTACTTCGGCACCATCGAGCCGCAACGGCGCGGGGCGCCGCACTTCCATGCCGCTATCCGCGGGACCATCCCGCGAGCGGAGCTGCGGGCGATCGCGGCCGCCACCTATCACCAGGTGTGGTGGCCGGCCCACGACGAGATCCGCTACCGCGGCGACCACGTGCCCCGGTGGGACGACCGCACCAAGGGATTCGTCGACCCCGACACCCGAGAACCCCTGCCCACCTTCGACGACGCCTGCGAAGACCTCAACGCGCCCGCGCACGTGGTGACGTTCGGGGCGCAGGTCCACGTGAAGGGCATCCTCGGCGGCACCGAGGAAGCCGGCCGGCACATCGGCTACCTCACCAAGTACCTGACCAAGGACGTCGCCCACGCCGCCGGCCTCGCCGACAGCGCCACCGACCGGGCCCGCCGGCACCGTGACCGCTTGGTCGCCGAACTCCGCGTCACGCCGTGCTCGCCGCGCTGCGGAGTGTGGCTGCTCTACGGCATCCAGCCCAAGGGCGCCCGCCTGGCCACGGTGCCGGGCCAGTGCAAGGGCAAGGCGCACAAGCCGGAGCACCTGGGCATCGCCGGGCGCCGCGTCTTGGTCTCGCGCAAGTGGTCCGGGAAGACCCTGGACGATCACCGGGCTGAGCGCTCGGCGTTCGTTCGGCAACTTCTCGACCGCGCCGGCGTGCGGCCCGGCTACGCGGTGGACGACGGGCCGTTCGAGTGGGAACGCACGAAGGCCGGCGACCCGGACGTGCCCACCCGACCCGCGTTGCTCCTGGCTGCGATCTCCGAGCGACAACGCTGGAAAGCCGACTACGACGCCGCCCAACTCGTGGCCGGCGGCGATCCGCCCGACCGTTCGGCAACTACCGAGGAGGCAGCGTGATGGAGACCGGAACCGCACGGCCATTGCGGATCGTGCTCACCGTCGAGGAAGCCGCGGAACGGCTCGGAATCGGCCGGACGCTGATGTACGCACTGGTCACGGCCGGTGAGGTGGAATCGGTGCGGATCGGCCGCCTGCGGCGCATTCCGACGGACGCGCTGGACTCCTACGTCCTGCGGCTGCGCGCGTGCCCGCATGGTCCGGAGGCTGCGTGATGGCGCGCTCACCGAACGGTGCTTCGAGCATCTACCTCGGGAAGGACGGGTACTGGCACGGCCGCGTCACGGTCGGGGTGAAGGACGACGGCCGGCCTGATCGGCGGCACGTCATGGGCACCCGGGCAGAGGTGACGCGCAAGGTTCGTGCGCTGGAGAAGGGTCGCGACGCTGGAACCATTCGCAAGTCGGGCCCGACGTGGACGGTCGAGAAGTGGCTCACGCACTGGGTGGAGAACATCGCGGCGCCGTTCGTCCGCGAGAACACGATCTCCGGCTACCGCGTGGCCGTGAACGTGCATCTGATCCCCGGCATCGGGAAGCACCGCCTCGACCGCCTGGAGCCGGAGCACCTGGAGAAGCTCTACGTCCGCATGATGAAGAACGGCAGCGCGGCGGCCACAGCACATCAGGCCCACCGGACGCTGCGGACGGCGCTCAACGAGGCGGTGAAGCGGGGCTACCTCGCGCGGAATCCGGCGACGCTGGCGAAGGCTCCGCGGCTCATTGAACACGAGATCGAGCCGTACTCCGTGGACGAGATCCGGCTCCTTCTGAAGACCGCGCTCGACGGACGGAACGGGGCTCGCTGGGCCGTCGCTCTCGCGCTCGGGCTGCGGCAAGGCGAAGCGCTCGGGTTGAAGTGGTCCGACGTCAATCTCGACGCCGGGTCGATGTTCGTTCGGCGAGGTCGGCTGCGTCCTCGGTGGCGGCACGGGTGCGGCGACACCTGCGGTCGGAAGTACGCCGGCCACTGCCCGCAGCGTCAACCCGAGCGTGACGAGACGGCGGAGACCAAGTCGCGCGCGGGCCGCCGGGGAATCGGGCTACCGGCGGAGCTCGTGGAGCTGCTGAAGGCGCACCGGGTCGAACAGGACCGGGAACGGGAGATCGCGGCGCAGCTCTGGAAGGACGGCGACTGGCTGTTCGCCACCCCGACCGGCGCCCCGCTGAACCCGCGCACCGACTGGGACGACTGGAAGAAGCTCCTCGTCCGGGCCGGCGTTCGTGACGGCCGGCTGCACGATGCCCGCCACACCGCGGCGACGGTGCTGCTCCTGCTTGGCGTCCCGGAACGGGCGGTCATGGGCATCATGGGGTGGTCGCACACGGCGATGGCGGCGCGGTACCAGCACGTCACATCGGCCATCCAGCGCGACATCGCGTCGCGGGTCGGCGGCCTGATCTGGCAGGTCAACGAGGGGCCCGCGGATAGCGAATGAGACTAGAACTGAGACTAGAAGCAGAAACGCCGGTCGGATCCTGGTGGACCCTTCCGGCGTTCTGCCTGGTGAGGCTGGCGGTAGCGGTGGGATTTGAACCCACGGAGGCTTGCACCTCACACGCTTTCGAGGCGTGCTCCTTCGGCCGCTCGGACACGCTACCGCCGAGAAGCTTACAAGAGGCCCGCGCCGCCGCCGCCCCCTGGTACGGCACGGCGCGAACCGATCGTCAAGCAGGCCGTCGTGGCCGTGGTCGTCGCCGCCCCGATCCTTGAGGGCCTGTGGCTCGACATCCGGGTGCTGGTGGTCGCGGAGATCGGGATCCTGGTGCTGGGCCTGGTCGTCGCGTCGCTGCGGACGCTCGGCGGCCGGTGTTCTTCCCGCTACGCGCGCTCGCCACCGGCTACGTCGACCTGGTCCGCGGCGTGCCGCTGCTGATTGCGCTCTACCTGATCGGCTTCGGGCTGCCGGCGCTGCGGCTGAAGGGGGTGCCCCAGGACCCGCTCAGCGGACACCCGCTGCGGTCATGCCGATGTCCACCAGCGTGCCGCGGTGGCGGGCGGGCACGTCCGCCAGCGGCACCCACTCCGCCCTGTCGGTGCTGCCGCCCTCCTCGAAGCGCAGATCGCCGCCCACCACCTCGCCGGTGTAGATGATGCGCAGCGCGTGCATGTCGAGGGCGCGGCCGTCGTGGCCGCGCTCCCAGCGGGCGGAGTCGACGCCGACCAGCGGGCCGAGGACGACCCGGTAGCCGGTCTCCTCCATCACCTCACGGACGGCCGCGTCCTCGGGTCGTTCGCCGTGGTCGATGCCGCCGCCGGGCAACGTCCACCGCCCGCTGCGCACGAAGCGGCTGAGCAGGATCGCGCCGTCGCGGACGATCACGACGTAGGCCCCGACACGTGTCTGCTGCTCGACCTGGCTCATCCCGGCAGGCTAACGGGCGCTCAACGCTGGTCGGCGAAGAACGACTCCAGCAGCGCCCCGCACTCCCTCGCCAGCACGCCCGCGACGACCTCGGGACGGTGGTTGAGCCTGCGGTCGCGCAGCACGTCCCACAGCGATCCGGCGGCGCCGGTCTTGGGCTCCCAGGCGCCGAACACCACGCGCGCGACGCGGGCCAGGCCGATGGCGCCCGCGCACATCGTGCAGGGCTCGATGGTGACGACCAGCGTGCAGCCCTCCAGCCGCCACTCGCCCACCATCGCCGCGGCGGCGCGCAGGGCGAGGATCTCGGCGTGGGCGGTGGGGTCGCCGATGGCCTCCCGGCCGTTGCAGGCGGCGGCGAGCTCGCGCCCCTCGGCGTCGACGACCACCGCACCGATGGGCACGTCGCCGGTGCGCGGAGCGCACGCCGCGACCTCCAGCGCCCGCCTGACCAGGGCCTCGTCCGCATCGCCGGGGACGGGGCCGATGCGCGCTGCCGTCACCGGATGTCGACGACCTCTGCGAGGGCATCGGCGAAACCGCAGCGACGGCTGATGGCGGCCAGCTGCTCGTCGGGGTAGAGCTCGATCTCGCCTGCCAGCACCTCGAGCTCGTCGGCGGGCAGGCCGAGGTCGGCGAGGATCGCGAGGTCGCCCTCGGGCCACGGCTCGTCGAGCGCCTCGTCGTCCGGGGGGAGGTCGATGCGCAGCAGGTCGAGCACGTCGGCGGCCACGTCGTAGTCCAGGGCGGCGACGGCGTCGGACACCATCAGCGACACCCCGCCCGGCGTGGGCCGCAGCAGCACGAAGAACTCGTCGTCGACGTCGAGCAGGCCGAGGACGGCGCCCGTGGAACGCAGTTCCCGCAGCTCGGTGATGGCGGCGTCGAGATCGAGCAACGCCTCCGGCGTGAGCCGGGTACAGCGCCATCGCCCGTCCTCCCGGATCGCCGCGACGGCGTACCCGGGCAGGGCCTGTTCCCGCACGCCCGCCGGGGCTTCGACGCTCTGTACCGCCATGAGCCTACGGTAGGCCTCGAAACGACTGTGGTCCAAACCACAACCCGAAGATGTCCGGCACGGCACCTTCCGGAGGTGCCAGGATCGGCGCATGACGTCGGTCGATGCGCGCCTCGCGGGCTTGCAGGCACAGGCGCGAGCCGTTCAGCCGCGCACCGTCGCGTTGCGAAGGGCCCTGCACCGGTGTCCCGAGCTCGGCCTGAACCTGCCGCAGACGCGCGACGCCGTCGTGGCCGCGCTGTCCGACCTGCCGCTGCAGGTGCACCTGGGCCGCTCGGTCACCTCCGTCGTGGCGGTGCTGGAGGGGCGCAGGCCGGGGCCCACGGTGCTGTTGCGGGGCGACATGGACGCCCTGCCGATGCACGAGGACACCGGGCTCGACTTCTCCTCGGCCACCCCGGGCGCGATGCACGCCTGCGGCCATGACACACACGTGGCGATGCTCGCCTCCGCGGCCCGGGTGCTGGCGGAGCACCGGGACGGGATCGCCGGACGGGTGCTGTTCATGTTCCAGCCCGGCGAGGAGGGCCAGCACGGGGCCCGTTTCATGATCGACGAGGGGCTGCTGGACCCCAGCGGTCCCGCCGGGCGTCCCGACTCCGCGTTCGCCCTGCACATCTCCTCCACGGTCCCCAGCGGCGACGTGCACACACGCCCCGGTCCGGTGATGGCCGCGGCGGACACCATCGCGGTCACCGTCCGGGGCCGCGGCGGGCACGCGTCCGCCCCGCACGACGCGCTCGACCCGGTACCGGCGGCCGCGGCGATGGTCGGGGCGCTGCAGACCGCGCTCACCCGGCGCATCGACGCCCACCAGCCGGCGGTGCTGACGATCGCGCACATCTCGGCGGGCACCACCAACAACGTCATCCCCGAGACGGCGTTCATGGAGGGCACGCTGCGCACGCTCTCGCCGCAGACGCGCACGCAGCTACTCGAGGAGATCCACCGCGTCTGCCGGCACACCGCGCTCGCCTACGGCTGCACCGCCGACATCGCGATCGGCACCGGCTACCCCGTCACCGTCAACGACACCGGCGCGACCGACCGGCTCGAGGCCGTGGTGGACGGCACGCTGGGTCGCGGCCGCATCGCCACGATGCCTGCGCCGATCATGGGCGCGGAGGACTTCTCGTACGTCCTGTCCGAGGTGCCCGGCGCACTGGCGTTCCTCGGCGCGTGCCCGCCGGGCGTCGAGCCGTACGACGCCGCGCCCAACCACTCCAACCGCGTGGTCTTCGACGAGGCCGCGATGGCCTCGGGCGTGGCGGTCTACGCCGGGCTGGCGTTGGACGCCCTGCGCTGACGCCCGCGGCCCGGAGGGCAGGATGACCCGGTGATCTCCTCCCTGAGCGAGCTCGGGATGGCCCTGCGCTCCCGCGAGCTCTCCCCCACCGAGCACGTCACCGACGTCCTGCACCGGCTCGCCGCCGACACCCACAACGCCGTGATCACCCTCGACGCCGAGCGGGCCCTGGAGCAGGCCGCCGTGCTCGACGCCGAGCTGGCGCGCGGCGAGTGGCGCGGCCCGCTGCACGGCGTCGCGGTCGGGGTGAAGGACCTGTTCGACGTGGCCGGCCTACCCACTCGCGCGGGCTCGGACGTCCTCGCCGACGCCCCGCCCGCCACCGCCGACGGGCCCGTCGTGGCGCGGCTTCGCGAGGCCGGTGCGGTGGTCGTCGCCAAGCTGCACACCCACGAGTTCGCCTACGGCCCCACCGGCGACGTCGCCGCCACCGGGCCCGCGCTCAACCCGCAC
The DNA here is from genome assembly GCF_025965585.1 of Pseudonocardia sp. Classification (GTDB taxonomy): domain Bacteria; phylum Actinomycetota; class Actinomycetes; order Mycobacteriales; family Pseudonocardiaceae; genus Pseudonocardia. Next base: position 54,349 of record NZ_JAOPWR010000208.1, on the reverse strand, counting down.
GACCCCACGCGGATCACCGGCGGCTCGTCGTCGGGCTCGGCGGCCGCGGTGGCCGCCGGGCACCTGCCGCTGGCGCTGGGCACCGACACCGGCGCGAGCGTGCGCACCCCCGCGGCGCTGTGCGGGGTGGTGGGGCTCAAGCCGACGTTCGGGCGGCTGTCCACCGATCGGGTGTTCCCGCTGTCGGAGAGCCTGGACCACGTCGGGCTGCTCACCGCCGACGTGCACTCGGCATCGGTCGCGTGGGACGTCCTCTCCCGCCCCGACGGCACCGGCGGCGGCATCCAGCTACCCGGGGTCAAGGGCGTGCGCGTGGGGGTGCTCGTCGACGACTACTGGCGCGCGGCCGACCCCGTGATCGACGCCGGTGTCGGCGCGGCCGTGGCGCGGCTGCGGGACCAGGGCGCGTCCGTGGTCGAGGTGCGCACCCCGATGATCGACGGGCTCGCGGACGTCTACGGCACGATCGTCGGCGCCGAGGCCTTCGCCACCCACGCCGACTGGATCACGACACGCCCGCAGGACTACCAGCCCGCCACGCGCGAGCGCATCACGCCGAACGCCGGAATGGCCGCCCGCACCTACGTCGACGCGCTGCGCACCCGTCGGCGGCTCGTGGCGGAGCTGCGTGCGGCCGCCGACGTCGACGTGCTCGTGCTGGGCACCACCCGGCTGCGCGCGACGCCCATCGGCGCCGACACGGTCGAGGTCGACGGCAAGGAGGTGCCGGTCCGGGCGTCGTTGCTCGCACTGACGCTGCCGTTCAACCTCACCGGATGGCCCGCGGTGTCGGTGCCCGGTGCCGTGTCCGACGGCGGCCTCCCCGTCGGCGTCCAGGTGGTCGGTGTGGGCATGGAGGAGCGGGGGGTGCTGCGGGTGGCGGGGGCGCTCACCCGGTCGTGAACCACCACCCGGATACTCTCTCGCTGTGACCGAGCGGGCGATTTGCGTGATCGGCGCCGGGCTGATCGGCGGGTCCCTGATGCGGGCCGCCGAGAAGGCCGGGCGCACCGTCTGGGGCACCGCCGCGTCCGCGGACACTGCCGAGCAGGCCCGCGCCGACGGCTTCGACGTCACCACCGACACCGACGCCGCCCTGCGTCGGGCCGCCGAGGCCGATGCGCTCGTCGTGCTCTGCGTGCCGCTGCCCGTGCTGCCCGAGGTGCTGCGCCGCGTCGACGCCGTGGCGCCCACCTGCCGGCTGACCGACGCCGTGAGCGTCAAGGTCGCGGTGGCCGACGACGTCGCCCGCTTCGCCCCGCGCGCCCGCTACGTGGGCGGGCACCCGATGGCCGGCACGTCGGAGTCGGGGTGGGCGGCGGGCAGCGCCACGCTGTTCGACGGGGCCGCGTGGGTGGTGGCCGCCGACGACGGCCTCGACCTCGACGTCTGGCGCGACCTGGCCGAGCTCGCCTGGGCCTGCGGGGCGCGGGTCGTCCCGGCCGCGGCCGACGAGCACGACCTCGCCGTCGCCCGGATCTCCCACCTGCCGCACCTGCTGGCCGCCGTGCTCGCCGCCGTGGGCGCGGCGGGCGAGGACGACCTCGCACTGTCGCTGGCCGCGGGCTCGTTCGCCGACGGCACGCGCGTGGCCGGCACCCGCCCCGAGCTCGTGCTGGCGATGTGCGAGGGCAACCGGGACGCCCTGCTCGGCGCCGTCGACGACGCCCTGGGCCGGCTCGGGGCGATGCGCGGCGCGCTCGCGTCCACCGGCGGGCTGGCCGCCACCGTCCGCGCGGGGCACGACGGGCGGCAGCGCTGGGCCGCCGCCCGCGAGCCGCAGGCCGTGCGCGTGACGCTCACCGGACGAGCCCCGCTGGCGAGGCTGCGCGAGATCGGCCGCCGCGGCGACGTCGTGGTGGGCTGGCAGTAGGCCGGGTCCTGAGCCTGGTGTCCCGCGCAGGAAGCCCGGTGCGCATATCGGGGCGGCGGGCTGGGCCGCCGGACTAACCGACGGCGGGCGCGGGCGCGTAACGCGTGGCCAGGCCCGGGTAGGCGACCACCACGCCGTCGGCATCCAGCGTCAGCTCGGCGGAGACGCCGTCGGAGCTGAACTCGACCACGGGGTCGTCGCCCGCCGAGACCGTGCGGTAGGTCTGCTGCACCAGCGTGACCTCGAGGTCGGGCAGCGACACGTAAACCACCGGGATCGTGTGCTCGCCCGGTTCGGTGTGCAGGCCCAGCCTGCGCACCGGCAGCGAGTTGAACATCGGGCTGCCCGCGAGGTCGACGTCCACCGCACCGTCGAACTCGGCGCGCGTGCCGCCGGACCCGGTGTCGAGGAGCCAGTAGCCGTCCTCGGTGCGGTTGATCGTGAGGTGCCTCTCGCGGGTGGCCGTGGCACTGGTGAGCGAGACGCGCTCGACCGTGCCGTCCTCACGCACCACGAGACGGTAGGACGCCGTGAACTCGCCCTCCGGATCGGCCCGGACCAGCCGGCCCAGTGCCCGGAAGCCGTGGCCAGTACCGAAGTGCAGGCGGGTGCCCTCGAACCCGTGACCGTCGTCGGCCTGCCAGGTGAGCATGGTGGTCATCGGGCACACCGTAGACGACGTCGCGTCACTTGCGGTCCACCATCACAGAGCGCCCCCTTCTCGAGCGTTGATCCGGCAACATCCTGCACCCGGGCGTCGCGCCGGGCCACTCCCGGCGCCATCACGGTTCGGCATGCACCTGGTCGGCGTCCAGATCATCCCGAACGCCCCGGAAGACCGGTTGCCGCAGCTTCCCACCGTCCGTCCATCCCTTGTACACCACCTCGACCACGACGGTCGGCTCGCACCAGCGGGCCCCGACCGCATCCGGACGATCGGGGCGCTCCGCGAACGGCGGCGCGTGGGTGTCCACGAGGCGGGCGCGCAGGGCGCACTGCGCCGCCTCCGACGCGAGCCCGGACCCGACCCTGCCCGCGTACCGCAGCACCCCGTCGGCGTCCGGGACGCCGAGCAACAGCGCCCCGACGCGGGAGGTGCTCACCCGAGACGTGCCGACCTTCTCCGGGCGCCAGCCCCCGACGACGCACGCCTGCGTGCGGCGGTGGGTGATCTTGATCCAGTCCTCGCTGCGGCGTCCGGGCCGGTAGAGGCCGTCGCTGCGCTTGGCCACGACCCCCTCGATGCCGCGCTGGGCGGTGGCGTCGAAGAGGGCCTGTCCGTCGGTGTAGGTCGGCGAGAGCGCGACCGTCGGCACGGCGGCCGTGTCGAGCCGCCCGAGGGTGGCGCGCCGCTCGTCGAACGTGCGGTCCAGCAGCGGCACGCCGTAGAGGCGCAGCACGTCGAACGCCATGAACGTGGCCGGCCGGGCCAGGGCGACGCGTTCCTCCACCGGGGAGTGCATGCGGTCGGCGAGCGCGGCGAAGCTGGGCACGCCCTTGTCCAGCAGCACGACCTCGCCGTCGAGCAGCACGTCGGGGGCCAGCGCGGTCAGGCCGGCGAGCTCGGGGAAGTTCGCGGTGACGTCCCGGCCGCTGCGGCTGCGCAGGTTCAGCACGCCGTCGACGACATCGGCCAGCAGCCGCATGCCGTCCCACTTCACCTCGAAGAGCCAACCCGGACCTTTCGGGAGGCCCCCAGGGGTGGCGAGCATGGGCTGCACGCCGTCATGCTGGCACCCATGAGGGCAATGTGGAGCGGTGCGATCTCGTTCGGCCTGGTCAGCGTGCCGATCAAGCTGTACTCCGCCACCACCAACCACGACATCCGGTTCCATCAGGTGCACGCGGCCGACGGGGGGCGCATCAAGTACAAGCGCACCTGTTCGATGGACGGCGAGGAGGTGGACTACGCCGACATCGTCAAGGGCTACGAGACCGACGACGGCGAGCTGATCACCCTCGACGACGCCGACCTCGACTCGCTGCCGCAGGTGTCCGGGCACGAGATCGACGTCATCGAGTTCGTGCCCGCCGACCAGATCGACCCGATGCTGTTCGAGAAGAGCTACTACCTCGAGCCCGAGGCCAAGGCGGCCAAGCCCTACGCGCTGCTGCGCGAGGCGCTGGTGCAGACCGACCGGATGGCCGTGGTCCGGTTCGCGCTGCGGCAGCGGGAGAGCATCGCGCTGCTGCGTGTGCGGGGCAACGCGATCGTGCTGCAGACGATGCTGTGGCCCGACGAGGTGCGCGAACCCGAGTTCGACATCCTCGACACCGAGGTCGAGCTGCGGCCGCAGGAGCTGACGATGGCCGCGTCGCTGGTCGAGAGCCTGGGTGCCGACTTCGATCCCACCCAGTTCCACGACGAGTACCGCGACGCCGTCGAGGAGATGATCGAGCGCAAGCGCACCACGGGGGAGAGCCGCCCCGCGCCGGTCGAGAAGACGGCCTCCGACGAGGGCGACAGCATGACCGACCTGCTCAGCGCCCTGCAGGCCAGCGTGGACGCCGCGCGGGCCAAGTCGGGCGGCTCCGCCGCGGCGAAGGAGGAGCCGGAGGAGGCTGCGGACGAGACGGCCGCCCGCAGCCGGAGCAGTCGGTCGAGCGGCACGAAGAAGGCCGCCCCGCGCAAGGCCGCCACCAAGGCCGACGACGAGCCCGCCGCTCCGCGCAAGCGCACCCGCAAGCCCGCCTGAGCGGGCCGGGCTCAGGGGCCGAGCGCGTCCTTCGGGGGTGCCTGGTCGTCCGCGATGGCCTGGAACAGTTCGCTCGCGCGGGTCTTGTCCCAGTTCAGCGTGCCGGTGCCGGTGGGCGTGACCGGGACCGTGGTGGAGATGCCGCTGGAGATCCCCTTCATCGCGAGCCCCAGCTGCGCGAGGTTCCAGATGTGGTCGCCGCTGTCGACGGTGATGGCCTTGTTGAGCCCGTCGACCAGCGGCACGACCCGGAACGGGTTCAACAGCACCGTCGGGCTCACGACCCTGTTGAGCAGCGCCGACAGCAGCGCCCGCTGACGGTCGACGCGGCCGAGGTCCGACGACGCCGTGGCGCGGGTGCGGACGTAGCCGAGCGCGGTGGCGCCGTCGAGGGTCTGGACGCCGGCCTTGATGTCCAGCGCCGCCTTCGGGTCCTTGATCGACTCCGGGACGTCGAGGGTGACGCCACCGACCGCGTCCACGACCGAGACGATGCCGAGGAACCCGATCTCCGCGTAGTGGTCGATGCGCAGCCCGGTGGACTGCTCGATGGTCTTCACGAGCAGTGCGGGGCCGCCGCCGTCCGGGCCACCGCCCTTGCCGTAGGCGGAGTTGATCCGGGCGCGCCCGAAGCCGGGGATGTTCACCAGCGAGTCGCGCGGGACGCTGACCAGCGTGGTGGGGCCGCTGCCGGTGTGCAGGATCATGATCGTGTCGGTGAGCTGCGACGTCTCGTCGCCGGTGGCGTACTTGGCCCGCTCCTCCGGGGTGAGCTTCTGCCGGCTGTCCGAGCCGACGATCAGCCAGTTGGTGCCCTGCGACGAGTTGGAACTCTCGGACGCGAGCGCGGGGGTGCGGCTCAGCGAGGTGTCGATGTAGACGCCGAACGCCACGATCGCCAGCACGAGGACCAGCAGGGAGATGCCGATGCGCCGACCCCAGCGCGGACGGCGCTTCGGACGGGCGACCGGGGGCCGCGTGGGAGGCGGAGGCGGAGGGGCGGCCCGGCCGGCCCCGCGACCCGCCGGCATCACCGCGGTCGGCTGCGGCGGGCGCCCCCGAGGCGCTCCCATCGGGGGAAGCGGGGGCTGCGAACGGGGGCGCTGCGGCTGGCCCCAGCCGGGGCCGGAACCGCGACGGGGCTGCCCGATGGGCCGTCCGGGTGGTGGGCCACCCGGCCCTCGGTAGTCACCGTTCATGCCGACATCATCCCCGTCCGGGATCCGACGTGCCGCCCATCCCCACCCGGAGTAGGACGTCTCAGGCCGTCAGCAGGTTCCCGGTCTACCGCCGGAGCAGCGGCTCACCCTCGAAGAAGCCCAGCTCCTCGGCGTAGAACTCGATGCCGACGCCGTTGGGGTCGCGGATGTAGAGACTGTTGTCGATGCCGCGGTCGGGGCCGATGTAGGTGATGCCGGCCGCGTCGAGGCGCCTCCTTGCCGCGACGAACTCCTCCGGCGACGTCGACAGCGCGAGGTGCTGTACCCCGCCGATGGTCTCGGTGAAGTCGGGGTGGTCGTGGCCGGGGAAGTCGAAGAAGCCCAGCAGGTTGCGGTTGCCGATGTCGAAGAAGAAGTGGCTGGAGCCGCGGTAGTCGCGGTTCTCCACGAGCTCGACCAGCGGGAACCCGAGCAGGTCCTGGTAGAAGCGGATCGTCTCCTCGACGTCCTTGGCGATCAGCGCGAGGTGGTGCACCCCACGCACGGTGCTCGCCGGGCGCTCGGCCAGCGGATGCAGGTACTTGTCCTTCAGCTCGGCACGGCGTGCGCGGACGGCATCGAGCTCGGCGCCTTCGGGCTGCGGCATCGGATCCTCCTTGGTTCGAACCTTCGTCGGACTGCCCGTCCAACGATCGTTGAGCGTGCAACATTCCGGAGCCGTGCATGATCGCGGACGTGGACCTGCCGCTGTTCGAGGACGACCTGACCGCACCCGGAGTGCTGGAGCCTGCCACCGTGCTGGTGGGCCTGCACGTGGAGGACATGCCCGAGGTGGCGGTGCTCTGCTTCTTCCCCGAGGTCGTGGAAGTGCTCGCGGCGAGTGGGGCGCGGCGGATCTGCCGGCTGTCGTCGGAGCGCGGGCGGGCGCCGGTGTGGGAGACGGAGGTCGACGGGCAGCGGCTCGCCGTCATGCAGCCCGGTGTCGGGGCTCCGCTGGCGGTGATGTTCTTCGAGGAGCTCATCGCGCTGGGCTGCCGGCGGTTCGTCGCCGTCGGCGGGGCGGGGGCGCTGCTGCACGACCTGACGCTCGGCCACGCGATCGTCGTGGAGTCCGCGGTGCGCGACGAGGGCACCTCGTTCCACTACCTGCCGCCCGGGCGCACGGTCGACGCCGACACGCACGGTGTGGAGGTCCTCTCGCGCGTGCTCGACGCCGCCGAGGTGCCCTACCGCGTCGCCCGCACGTGGACCACCGACGCGATCTACCGCGAGACCCGCTCCCGCGTCGAGCGCCGGCAGGCCGAGGGCTGCGCGGTGGTGGAGATGGAGGCGTCGGCGTTCATCGCGGTGGCGCGCTACCGGGGCGTGCGGTTCGCGCAGCTGCTGCTGGCGGCCGACTCGCTCGCCGGCGAGGCCTGGGACCACCGCGGCTGGACGACGGCGCGCGAAGCCCGCGAGGGCCTGTTCCGACTGGCGGCACAGGCCGCCCTTGCGCTCTGACGCCTCCGACCCGCGCGCGACCCGCGCAGATCGGAAGGTGGCGTCGGAGCGGGGTACTCAGAGCCAGCGGGGTGGGGTCGGGACCTCGCCGGTGAGGGTCTCCCCGGAGGCGCGGCCGGTCAGCCAGGCCAGGACGTCCGCCGCCACGCCCCGGACCTCGGCACCACCGTCGCCGCCGAGCGTCCAGGTGCGGTCGCGGTCGGTGGGGGCCAGCAGTACGGAGGGGCAGCCCTCCTTGCCCGACAGCACAGCCGTGACGTCCCCGAGGAGGGTGTCGACGACCCCGTCGGGGAGGTCGGCGACCGAGACGCCCGCGTCGATGTCCACCGCGTGCAGCCACACCTCGCGCACCCGCATCCACGGCACCTCGGCGGCCGGGATGGTCCTCCCCAGCGCGCTGCGCACCTCCGACTGCCAGGTGCGGTCGTCGAGGGCGGCGAGCGCGGCGTCCAGCTCGGCGGCGGTGCTCTCCAGCTCCCGGCGCAGCGTGGCGACGGGCGCCCGGGAGGAGGACTCGATCTCGTTCGCGCGCTGCTCGGCATCGGCGTACATCGGCGTCTCGACGCCCGTGCGCGCCCACGTCGCGAGCCTGGTCAGCGCCTCGGCGTTGCGCGCCAGGTGGGCGACGACGTGCGCGCGGGTCCAACCGGGCAGGCTGCTCGGGGCCGCGAACGCGTCGTCGGGCAGGGCATCGACCTCCCGGAGCAGGAACACGGTGCCGGCACCCATCCACGGCACCGTGACGGCCACGTCCCGAACACTCACGGCTGCTCCCCGATCCGCGACGCGACGTCCGCGCGCAGCGCCTTCTTGTCTATCTTGCCGACCTTGGTGGTGGCCAGCTCCGCGACGACCTCGAGGCGCTCGGGCAGTTTGAACTTCGCGACGCCGGCGGCATGCATGGACTCGCGGATGGCGTCGAGTGTGACGGTGGCGCCCGGCCGCGGCACGACGTACACGCACACCTTCTCCCCCATCACCGGGTCCGGCATGGCCACCGCGGCCACCTGGCTGACGGCCGGGAGCTGGTAGACGAGGTTCTCCACCTCCTCGGCGGAGATCTTCTCGCCACCGCGGTTGATCATGTCCTTGTCGCGGCCCTCGACGATCAGGTTGCCGCCGGGCGTGCGACGGCAGATGTCGCCGCTGCGGTACCAGCCGTCGGAGGTGAACGCGCGGGCGTTCTGCTCGGCGGCGCGGTAGTAGCCGCGGGGCGTGTACGGGCCGCGGGTGAGCAGCGAGCCGGGCTCGCCCTCGGCCACGTCCTGGTCGAGCTCGTCGACGAGCCGGACCTCGTCGTCGGCGCACAGCGGGCGGCCCTGCGTGGCGCAGACGACGTCGTCGGAGTCGTCCAGGCGCGTGTAGTTGAGCAGGCCCTCGGCCATGCCGAACACCTGCTGCAGCTGCGCCCCCATGACGGGCCGAACCTTGCGGGCCAGTTCGTCGGCCAGCCGCGCCCCGCCTACCTGCAGCACCTGCAGGCTCGTGAGCTGCGCAGATCCGTGCTCGGCGGCGTGCTCCAGCCAGCGGCCGGCCACCGCGGGGACGACCGCGGTGTGCGTGACGCCCTGCGCGGCGATCGTCGCGAACGCGCGCTCCGGCTCGGGCGAGGGCAGCGTGACCACGCGACCACCGGACAGCAGCGTGCCGAGGATGCCGGGGCAGGCCAGCGGGAAGTTGTGGCCGGCTGGCAGGCTGACGAGGTACACGCAGCCGGCGTCGACGCCGCACATCGCCGCGCTGGCCCGGGCGTTGTAGGCGTAGTCGTCGTGGGTGCGGGCGATGAGCTTCGGCAGGCCGGTGGTGCCGCCCGAGAGCAGGAACACTGCGACATCGCGGCTGCCGGGCGCCGGCCCGTCCCGGGTGGGCCCGGGCTCCGACAGCGCGCGCAGGTCGACGTGCCCGGCGGCGTCGCCGACGACGAGCACGTGGCGTAGCGCGTCCACCTCGGCGACGAGCTCGGCGGCCATGGCCCGGTGGTCGAAGTCGCGCAGCACGTCGGGCACGGCGATGGCGGCCGCCTCGGCGTGCTCGGCCAGGTAGGACAGCTCGTGGCGGCGGTGCGCGGGCAGCGCCATCACCGGCACGATCCCCGAGCGCAGGCAGGCCAGCGTGAGGACGACGATCTCCCAGCCGTTGGGCAGCTGGACCACGATCCGGTCGCCGGGCACGAGGCCGAGATCCCCCAGCCGGGACGCCGTGGCGTCGGCGCGGGCGAGCAGGTCGGCGTAGGTGAAGGACGTGTCCGACTCCGCGTCGACGAGCGCGACGGCGTCCGGGGTGCGGGCGGCGACCTCGGCGAGGAGGTCGCCGAGCGGGCGGCCCTCCCAGTAGCCCACGGCGACGTATCGGTCGGCGAGCTCGACCGGCCAGGGGACGGTGCCTTCAGCGATCGGTGTGGCCACGGGTCTCCTCGATGAGAACGGCGTCGAGGGCGACGAGCCCGTCCGCGGTGAGCCGCAGCGGGTTGATCTCGACGTCCTCGAGGTGGGGATGGTCGAGCAGCGGCGCCCGAGCGCAACGACGACCTCGGCCGGCGCCGCGGGCGTGCGCACGCCCAGGCGGACTCCGCCGCCTCGGTCTCGTTGCGCAGTGGTGCACAGAGCAGGGGTCTCCGAGGGTCTTCAGTCCCGGACCGCTCCGACGTCACGGGCTGGCGCTCCACGAGGCTGCGGTCGACCCGTCCGCACCGACGAGGTCGGCGCGGCCCGAGAGCACCGCCGTCACCGCCTTGTCGCGGTCGAGATCGGGGTCGACGAGCAGGGCCACGAGGCCGTGCCGCATCCGGGCCTCCTCGCAGAGGAGCGTGCGGGTGAAGCTCGTGCCGCCCTGCACGGCAACCACCGCGGTGCCGGCCGCGGCCAGGTCGGCGAGCTGCGCGAACACCGGTGACAGCCCGGCCTCGTCGGCAGGTGCCTCGACCGCGGGCCACTCCGGATCCGGGACGACCACCCGGCCGGGCAGCGTCGTCGCACCGATCGTCAGGGGCGTCTCGAGCGGCTCGGCGCCGTGCGCGGCCACCCACTTCTCGTGGCTCGACGCGACGAAGTCGGGCGCGCGCCGGGCCAGCCGCGCGTCGGTGATGCTGCGCGAGAGGAAGTGGTAGGCGAACTGCCAGGGGTCGAAGACATCGTGGTAGCGGCCGAAGTGCTCCCACCAGGCCAGACTCGGACGCGCCGAGCCCTGGATCTTCTCCACCGACGGACGCGCGGCGGCCTCGTAGGCCTCGAGCGCCGCCGGCATGTCCCCCGGATGCGCGACGAGCGCGGCGCTGAGCGCCACCGCATCCTCCATCGCCATCTTCGTGCCGGAGCCCACCGAGAAGTGGGCGGTGTGCACGGCGTCGCCGAGGAACGCGACGGGACGCGCCACCGTGGCGGTCCAGCGCGGCGAGCGGCGGGTGCGGAAGTTGCCCCAGCGGGAGTTGTTGGTGAGGAGCTTGTGGCCGTCGATCTGTTCGGCGAACAGCTCCTCCAGGTAGGCCTTCGTCTTCTCGTCGCTCGCGCCGGGCGGCCGGGTGACGTCGAACTCGTCGAGGCCCGCGGCCCGCCACGACTCCTCGTCGGTCTCGACGATGAACGTGCTCACGGAGTCGGAGATCGGGTAGCCGTGCACGGCGAAAACGCCGTGCGGCCCGCGCTCGTGCACGAACGTCAGGCCGGAGAACAGGTAGTCGGTGCCGAACCAGATGAACTTGGCGGTGGCCGTGTCCACGGTGGACTCCAGCCCGACCTCGGTGCGGATCGCCGAACCCGTGCCGTCGGCGGCCACCACGAGGTCGTACCCGTCGAGGTCACCGAGCCGGACCTCGGTGGAGAACCGCAGCTCGGCCCCGAACTCCCGCGCGCGATCCTGCAGCAGCCCCAGCAGCACCTTGCGCGAGATGGCGGCCATGCCGTTGCCGCCGCAGCGCAGCACATCACCCTTGAGGCGCACCTCGATGTCGTCCCAGTGCACGCCGTGCTCGGCGAGTCCGTCGTGCAGCACGGGATCGGCGTCGTCGATGGCGGCCAGGGTGCGGTCGGAGAACACCACGCCGAAGCCGAACGTGTCGTCGGCGCGGTTGCGCTCGACGACGGTCACCTCGACCGACGGATCCGCCTTGCGCAGCAGGGCGGCGAGGAACAAGCCGCCCGGGCCGCCGCCGACGACCGCGACCCTCATGCGGTCACGCTGCCCGTCACGGGCCACAGAGTACAACGATCCTCCGACGGTCGTAGGGAATCTGTCACATGTCAGGCCGCCCGGCGAGCGGGCCGGTCAGGCCGTCGACGAACTCCTCCGCAGGCGCCCGCAGCAGCCCGTGGGCCTCGAGGAACACCTCGTGCGCCGCCCGCCCGGACCACCCGGCAGGCAGCAGCTCGGGCGGCAGGTCCGGGTCGCGGAACGGGAAGCGACGGTAGTCGTGCACCAGCCGCATGCGCTCCACCAGCGCGTCGCGTCCCTGCACCTCGCCGCGCCGGAACCGCTCCAGGCGCGGCCGGTACTCCGCGAGCAGCGCCGCGTAGTCGCGGTCGAGGCCGGCGAGATCCCAGGACCGGTCGGCCATGTCACGGTCGGCGGCGGGGCCGTCGGACCGGCCGTGAAAGGCGTCCAGCCGCACGTTCGGACGGTCGGCGAAGCCGGCCCGGACCTGCGCGACCCGATCGTGCGAGCTGAGCCAGACCGAGGGCGAGAGCGGCCCGAACCCGAGCCAGGCCAGCCGCTTGCGCAGCTGGTCGCGCAGCGCTCGCTCCGTCTCGGGGACCGAGTAGATGACCATGTGCCACTGCCCGTTCCAGGGCCCCGTGGCCCGGTCGAAGATGCGGGAGCGCCCCTCGTCGAGCAGTCGCCACGCGGCGTCGGTGAGCAGGTAGGTGGCCTCCCGGCCGTCGCGGCGGCTCTCCAGCCAGCCCTCGCGGCGCAGCCGCGTGACCACGACGCGCACCGTCGGCTCCGGCACGTCGAAGCAGGCCATGAGCGCGGTCAGTGTGCGGAGGCGGGCCTCGCCGCCGCGAAAGCGGAGGTAGTCCCCGAACAGGTCGAACACGAGCGAACGGGCCTTCATCGCCACCTCCTCACCGGACGGTGAGCCTACCTACGGCGAAAAATGTTCCATTTCGGTGACGACCGTCGACCCAACGCTCCATGCGGTTGGCCCCTCAGCGAGGAGCCCCCATCGCGGAGACGCTCGTCCTGATCACCGGAGCGTGGCGCGGCGGTCGGGCCTGACGCCCGAGTGGCCGAGCGCCTGCGCGCCCCCGGCCACGAGCACGCCCGTGTCGGGGATCAGTCGCGCGAAGGGCCGCCGTCCAGCTCCGCGGGGACGTCGCCGGCCGCAGCGACGGCGGTCGCGAACGGGTCGTCGACACGAGACGGTCCCGCCGGCGGACGCCGAGATCTCCTTCATGTACATCAGACCATCAGAATCGGATGTCCCGATTCATCTCCGCGCCGAGCGCCTGCTCTCCACCAGCGCCAGTGCCGCGCGCAGGGCGCTGGCCGCGTCGAGGGTGGCGTCACGCGCGGCGGCGCTGATGGCGGTAAAGCTCGCGTAGCCGTGCACCAGCCCCGGGAACCGGCGGGCGACGAGGGGCACGCCGTCGGCGCGGAGGCGGTCGACGAGCTCCTCGCCGTCGTCGCGCAGCGGGTCGAAGCCGGCTGTGGCGATGTAGACGGGCGGCATGTCCGACAGGTCGGCCGCGCGCAGGATCGCGCCGCGTGTGTCGTCGGTGGGGACGCCGTCGGGCAGGTAGAGCCGCTCGAGCTCCTGCAGGTAGTCGTAGGTCAACCCGAAACCGGTCCCGAACATCTCGCGCGAGCCGCCGTGGCGCTCGGCGTCGGTCACGGGGTACATCGCGAGGACGAACGCCGGCATCTCGTCGAGAATCTGCTCGTGGGCCACGACCAGGGCGAGGTTCGCACCGGCGCTGTCGCCGCCCACGGCGACCAGCTCCGGGCGCGCTCCGAGGTCCTCAGCCTGCTTGCGTGCCCAGCGGAACGCGGCGATCGCGTCCTCGAGCGCAGCCGGGTAGGGGTGCTCGGGCGCGAGCCGGTAGTCCACCGACAGCACGCGCACGCCCGACTGCGCGGCGAGGAGGCGGCAGAGCGGGTCGATCGACGCCACGCTGCCGAGCACGAACCCGCCACCGTGGAAGTAGACGAGCAGCGCCGAGCTCACCGGCGCCGACGGTGGCACGTACAGCCGCGCCTGCAGCGGACCCTCGGCGCCGGGCACCTCCAGGTCGCGCGTCGCGATGTCGTCGAGTCCGGGCTCGGCGGCCACCTCGGCCGCGAAGTCGGCCTGGCGCCGCTGCTCGGCGAGCACGGACTGGTCGAGCGTGCCGCCGTCGGACGACGCCAGCAGGGCCCCGACCCTCCCGAGCAGCTGCAGGTCCAGGTCGAGCACCTGGCCGTCACGCCGGATCGGCGGGCCCGCCATCAGCCGTTTCACGCGCTTGGGCAGCCCGAACAGAACGCGGAAGCCCCACCGCAGAACCAGCACCCGCACCGTCGAACCGTGCACAGACGAACGGTACGCCCGGTTCAGCCGCACCCGCGGGTGACGATGGACTCCTGAGAGTAGTGCCCAGTTTGCAGAGCGGTGTTCTTGACGGCAGCAGCAGGGCCTCGGCCGGCACCTCCGACCTCACGGCCGCCGGCTCGGCACCCGCGTTCGCCGCGGGCGCCTGCCGCACCGCCTGGGACGAGCTGCCCTCAACCGACCTCGCGGACCAGGTCCAGCGCCCGGGCCAGGGTGGTGAGCTTCGCGTCGAGAGTGTCGCCCGCGGGATAGAGGCGCACGGTGTCGACGCCCGCGTCCCGCCACACGCCCAGCCGGGTGCGCACCATGTCCTCGGTGCCGATGAGCGTCGTGCCCAGCACCATCTCGTCGGTGACGAGGCCGGCGGCTCCGTCGCGGTCGCCGCCCTGCCAGCGCTCCCTGACCGCGGCGGCCACCTCGGCCCAGCCCTGGCGGCTGTAGGCGTCGTTGTAGAAGTTGGTGCTCGCAGAGCCCATGCCGCCGAGGCTGAACGCCAGCTCCTTCCTGCGGCCGGCCACCATGGAACGCAGCTCGTCCTGGTCGGCGGCGAACGCCACCTCGGCCCCCTCGCAGACGTCGAGGTCCTTGCGGGTGCGGCCGGAGGCGGCGAGCCCGGCGTCGAGGTGGGTGAAGTAGGCGGCCGAGCCCTCCGGGACGAAGCTCGTGCCGAGCCAGCCGTCGGCGACCTCACCGGTCAGCGCGAGCATCTTCGGCGACATCGTGGCCAGGTAGATCGGGATGTCGGGGTTCGGCGTCGTGGACAGGCCCATCGGACGGCCCTCGCCGCCGGGCAACGGGATGCGCACGGTCGACCCGTCGTAGGCCACCTTCTCCCCCGCCATGGCCTGCCGGACCACAGCCACCGTCTCGCGCATGCGCGTGAGCGGCTTCGCGAACGGGACGCCGTGCAGTCCCTCGATCACCTGCGGCCCCGACGGGCCCAGGCCGAGCAGGAACCGACCGCCGGACATGTCTGCCAGCGTCAGCGCCGCCTGCGCGATCGCGACGGGGGTGCGGGTGCCGATCTGGATGATCCCGGAGCCCAGCAGCAGCCGTTCGGTGCGGGCGGCGAGGTAGCCCAGCGTGGACGGGGCGTCCGACCCCCAGGCCTCCGCGACCCAGCAGACGTCGAGGCCGAGCTTCTCGGCCTCGACCACGTAGTCGAGCGTCTCCCGGAACGACGTGCCGCCGGAGCCCTCGACCGTGGTGGCGGTGCGCATCAGTCGCTCACTCGCTCGACCCGTTCCTTGATCGCGGCGAGCGTGGCCGTCATGTTGGCCTCGAACTCCCTCATCCGGCCGTGGACGATCTTCTGCTCCTTGTCGGGCATCCGGTCGATCGCGGAGCTCAGTCCGGACCGCGCGGGGCCCATCTGCATCCACTGCCGCAGCCGGGTGCCGCCGTCGACGCGCTCGAGACTGAACCGCCAGGAGGCGGCGGGCCGCGTCGCGTCACCCACGGCCCAGGCGAAGACGCGGGGGGCCTCGCTCTCGATCACGTACGAGGTGGTCGACCACTCACCGATGGCCGGGTGCTTGCTGTGGCCGACGAAGCTGCTGCCCACCTCGCCTGCGCCGTGCTCCCACTCGACGCGCTGCAGCTCCCCACTCATCGACGGCATGAGCTCCACGTCGGACACCACCACCCAGACGCGCTCCGGCGGGGCGTCGACATGGGTCTCGACCTCGACGCTCGGGCAGTCGGCATAGCGGGCTCCGGTCCACTCCATGGCCATCAGAGTTTCGCAGGGAGACCCAGCTGTCAACGGGAGAGGGCGAACCCCTCGTAGCCCGCCGCGGCCACCTCGTCGCACCGGCGCGTGTAGGCCGCGAACCCGCCCGCGTAGGGCATGAAGACGCGCGGCTTGCCTGGCACGTTCGCGCCCAGGTACCAGGAGCTGCCGGCCCGGGGCAGGAGCGTGGCCGCGGCCACCTCGTTGGTGTGCGCCACCCACGCCTCCTGCGCCTCCGGGACCGCCTCGATCCGGCGGACGCCCTGCTCGCGGAGGTGGGCGATGCAGTCGGTGATCCAGTCGACGTGCTGCTCGATGGACGTCGGCATGTTCGTGAGCACCGACGGGCTGCCCGGGCCGGTGATCGTGAACAGGTTGGGGAAGCCCGCCACCTGCAGGCCCAGGTAGGTCTTGGGCCCCTCCGCCCACGCGTCGCGCAGGGTCGCCCCACCCGTGCCGCGGACGTCGATGCCGAGCAGCGGTCCCGTCATCGCGTCGAAGCCGGTGGCGAAGACGATCGTGTCGAGCTCGTGGTGGCCCGCCGCCGTGCGCATGCCGGTGGGCGTGACCTCCTCGATCGGCGACGCCTTCACGTCCACGAGCGTCACGTCGTCCCGGTTGTAGGTCTCGAAGTAGTGGGTGTCGATCGGCGGCCGCTTGGTGGCGAAGGGATGGTCGCGCGGCGTCAGCATCTCCGCGACCCCCGCGTCCTGCACCGTCTCCGCGATGCGGGCGCGGATGAACTCCGACGCCGTCTCGTTCGCGTCGGCGTCGGTGAGCAGGTCGGCGAACGACGCCCGGAAGCGCAGCCCGCCGCGCTCCCACGCAGCCGCGTAGATCGCGTCGCGCTCGTCGTCGGTCACGGACAGCGCGGTGCGCTCGCTGATCCGGTAGGGGTGGCCGTTGGTGGTGGAGCGCTGGAGATCGCGGATCGCGTCGTAGTTGCGCTTGACCTCGGCCTGCTCCGCCGGGGCGAGCGGGCCGTTGCGCGCCGGGATGCTGTAGTTCGCGGTGCGCTGGAAGACCGTCAGGTGGTCGGCCTCCGCGGCGATCACCGGGATGGCCTGGATGCCCGTGGACCCGGTGCCGACCACGCCGACGCGCTTGCCCGCGAACGACACGCCCTCGTGCGGCCACATGCCGGTGTGGAACCACTCGCCGTCGAACGCGTCCAGCCCGGGGATCTTCGGGATGTTGGCCGACGACAGGCAGCCCACCGCCGTGACGAGGAACGGTGCCGACCAGCGCTCACCGGTGTCGGTGAGCACCTCCCAGCGGTCGCCGCCGTCGTCGAAGGTGGCGGCGGTGACGCGCCGCCCCAGCCGGATGTCGCGTCGCAGGTCGAACCGGTCGGCCACGTGGTTGAGATAGGCCAGGATCTCGGGCTGGCGCGGGTAGCGCTCCGTCCACTCCCACTCCTGCTGCAGCTCGTCGGAGAACGAGTAGGAGTAGTAGGAGCTCTCGGAGTCGCAGCGGGCGCCGGGGTAGCGGTTCCAGAACCACGTGCCCCCGATGCCGTCGCCCGCCTCGAGCACCACGACCGACATCCCCGACCCACGCAACCGGTGGAGCATGTAGAGGCCGGCGAACCCGGCCCCGATCACGACGGCGTCGACGTCCTCGTGCTCCTGCTGCGCTGCGGTCACATCTGCGACTGTGAACCGCGGCGCACGCGGACGCACGCCGGGGAGTCCACCCAGCGGAACGCGGTCAGGACGTGTGGTGGCGCTCCTGCAGCCCGTAGACGGGCGTCGGGATGCCCTCCTTGCGGGCCTTGAGCTGTAGCGCGAGGTAGAGCGAGTAGTAGCGCGACTGGTGCAGGTTGCCGCCGTGGAACCACAGCGCCTCCTGCTGCGTCGGCTTCCACATGTTGCGCTGCTCGCCCTCCCACGGGCCGGGGTCCTTGGTCGTGTCCGAGCCGAGGCCCCACACCTTGCCCACCCTGTCGGCGATCTCCTGCCCGACGATGTCGGCGGCGAGGCCGTTCATCGAGCCGTACCCCGTGGCGTAGACGACGAGGTCGGCCGGCAGGCGGGTGCCGTCCGACAGCACGACCTCGTCCTCGGTCAGCTCGGCCACCTGCCCCCGCACGAGCTTGATCTTGCCGTCGGCCACGAGCTGCGACGCGCCGACGTCGATGTAGTAGCCCGAGCCGCGGCGCAGGTACTTCATGAACAGACCCGACTCGTCGTCACCGAAGTCCAGCTCGAACCCGGCCTTCTCCAGCGCGGCGTAGAAGTCCGCATCGCGCTCGCGGATGGCGTCGTAGGTCGGCTTCTGGAACTGGTGCATGATCCGGTACGGCAGCGATGCGAAGATCGTGTCGGCCTTGTGCGTGGTGACGCCCGACGCCACTGCGCGCTCGGAGTAGAGATCGCCGAGCCCGAGGTCCATCAGCGAGTCGGACCGCACGATGTGCGTGGACGACCGCTGCACCATCGTCACGTCCGCGCCGGCCTCCCATAGTGCCGCGCAGATGTCGTGCGCGGAGTTGTTGGAGCCGACGACCACGGCCTTCTTGCCCTTGTAGGCGTCCGGGCCGGGGTGCTGCGACGAGTGGTGCTGGTCGCCGCGGAACCTCTCCATGCCCGGGAAGCTCGGGACGTTCGGCTTGCCCGAGACGCCCAGCGCCAGCACGAGGTGCCGGGGCTTCAGGGTCACCTGCTCGCCGGCGCGGTCCACCACGACCGTCCACTCCGAGCCGTCGTACGTGGCCTCCGTGCAGGTCGTGGAGCCCCAGTAGTTGAGCTCCATGACCTTCGCGTACATCTCCAGCCAGTCGCCGATCTTGTCCTTCGGCGCGAACACGGGCCAGTTCTTGGGAAAGTCGATGTAGGGCAGGTGGTCGTACCAGACGGGATCGTGCAGGGCGAGGGACTTGTAGCGCCGCCGCCACGAGTCGCCCGGCTTCTCGTTGCGCTCCACGATGATCGTCGGGACGCCGAGCTGGCGGAGCCGCGCACCGAGCGCGATGCCGCCCTGCCCGCCGCCGACGATGACGACGTCGGGCTGGGTGGTGTAGCCGAGCTCGGCCGCCTCCTTCTCGCGGGCCTCCAGCCACGTGATGCGGTCCGGGTTGGCGCCGTGCTCCGCTCCCATCGGGCGCCGGGTGCTCTGCGGCTCCTCGTGGTCCTTCAGCTCGTCGAGCGTGGTGAGGAGCGTCCACGCCTTGCCGTCGACGAGCCGCAGGTGCCCGCTCCCCCGGCCGACGGCGGTCTCGAACTCCAGCCACGCGTCGACGACGCCGCCGGCCTCGGTGGGCTCCCCGGTGACGCGGAACCCGGTGGGGTCGATCGCGTCGAGCTGGGAGCGGAGCATGTCGGCGACCTCGGCCGGGCCCTCGAGGGTGCGGATGTTCCAGGTGAACGCCACGAGGTCGCGCCAGAAGCTCTCGGCCGCGAACATGGCGCCGGCCGCCTCGGCGTCACGGGCGGTGAGGGCGTCCTGGAACGCCGACAACCACTCGTCGACGCGGACGGCGGCTTCGGAACGGGCTGCATCGACCGTCTGACTCACGTAAGGCCTCCTCGGATGTGACGACGGCAACAGTCAACCTCGCCGAGTCGCTCTGCGCACCCCTCCGGACCGGTCGGGGCGGCCGGACCGGTCGCGGCCGGCCGCCCCTCGCCGTGGACCGCCGGCGCGACGGCTGCCCGCCCGCCGCCTCAGGACACACGGTGTCGATCACCGATGGGCCCACGCCGTGCTGCACTGTGAAGCTCGCGGAAGGATTCCTCCGGACAGGTGTCGATCCGGGCGTCCCCCGTTCGTCTCGTAGGAGACCATTCCGAGAAGGAGGACGCCATGAAGTACATGCTGCTGATCCACCAGGGCTCCACGCCGCTGCCCGGCACGCCCGAGTGGGACGCCCTGTCCGAGGCCGACAAGGGCAAGGTCTACGCCGCCTACCAGGCGATCAACCAGACGCCCGGTGTCACGCCCGGCGCGGGCCTGCAGTCCCCCGAGACGGCCACCACCGTGCGCGTCGAGGACGGCCGGACGCTCACCACCGACGGCCCGTTCGCCGAGATCAAGGAGGCGATCGGCGGGTACTTCCTGCTCGAGGCCGACGACCTCGACGCCGCCATCGCGATCGCCGCGATGGTGCCCGCGGCGGCCATGGGTGGCGCGGTCGAGGTCCGCCCGATCGCCGAGTGGTAGTCCTCGACCAGGTCTTCCGGGACCGGTGGGGCTACGTCCTCGCAGCACTGGTCGGCTTCCTCGGCGACATCGACCTCGCCGAGGAGGCCGCCCAGGAGGCCTTCGCGATCGCCGCGGAGCGCTGGCCGCGGGACGGCACACCGTCCAACCCGGGGGCCTGGCTGGTGACGACCGCGCGCAACCGTGCGGTCGACCGCATCCGGCGCGACCGCACGCTGGCCGCGAAGGCCCACCTGCTCACGATGCCCGAGGCGGATCCGATGGACGTCTCCTCGTTCCCCGACGAGCGGCTCGAGCTGATCTTCACCTGCTGCCACCCCGCGCTCGCGACGGAGGCGCAGGTGGCGCTGACCCTGCGCACCCTGGGCGGGCTCACCACCGACGAGATCGCCCGGGCGTTCCTCGTACCGGAGCCGACGATGGCGCAGCGGCTGGTGCGGGCCAAGCGCAAGATCAAGGCCGCCGGGATCCCGTTCCGGGTGCCGCCCGACCATCTGCTGCCCGACCGTCTCGTCGCGGTGCTCGCCGTCGTCTACCTGATCTTCAACGAGGGCTACGGCGGCCGCGTCGACCTCGCCACCGAGGCGATCCGGCTCGGCCGGGCGCTGGTGGAGCTCATGCCGGACGAGCCCGAGTGCCAGGGCCTGCTGGCCATGATGCTGCTGCACGACGCGCGGCGCGCCGCCCGGTTCGCTGACGGCGACCTGGTGCTGCTCGCCGACCAGGACCGCTCCCTGTGGGACGCCGCGCAGATCGCCGAGGGACGGGAGGTCCTGGACCGGTCGCTGGCCCTGCTCGGCCGCGGGCCCTACGTCGTGCAGGCCGCCATCGCCGCACTGCACGCCGACGAGCCGCGGGACTGGGCCCAGATCGCCGCCCTCTACGGGACCCTCGCGCGGATCACCGGCTCGGCGGTGGTGGAGCTGAGCCGGGCCGTCGCGGTCGCCGAGGTCGACGGCGCCGAGGCCGCACTCGCGCTCGTCGACGTCCTGGACCTGGGCGACTACCGCTACCTGCACGCCACGCGCGCCGAGCTGCTGCACAGGCTGGGCCGCCCCGGGGAGGCGCGCGAGGCCTACCGCCGGGCGCTCGCGCTCGTCCACGACGACGCCGAGCGGCGCCTGCTGGAGCGGAAGCTCATCGAGCTGGACACCCCTCGGGCGCCGTAGGATTGCGGCGTGGAGCTGAACGACGAGGCCATGGCCTTCGCCGACAAGCTGTTCGACCTCGCCCGCGACGGCGGCACGGAGCAGCTGGCGGCCTACATCGACTCGGGCGTGCCGGTGGACCTCACCAACGCGAAGGGCGACACCTTCCTCATCCTGGCCGCCTACTACGGGCACCCGGACACCGTGGCGTCGCTGCTCGCCCGGCGTGCCGATCTCGCGCGCACCAACGACCGCGGCCAGACCGCGCTCTCGGCCGCGGTGTTCAAGCGCTCGGCCCAGTCGGTCACCGCGCTGCTCGACGCCGGCGCCGACCCCGCCCAGGGCACCCCGTCGGCCATCGCCACGGCCGAGTTCTTCGAGCTGCCCGAGATGGCCGAGCTGCTGCGCCGCTGACCTACGCCGCTGATGCGGCCAGGGCGGGCATGAGCGTCCCGCGCCAGGCCCGGTCCACCGCCTGCATCAGCGCGAGCTCGGCCTCCGCCGCCGCGACGGCCGCGGCCAGGACGTCCGGCACGTCGGCCAGCCCCAGCACGGCCAGGCAGGAGGCGTGGCCGGCGTAGATCGTCGCGATGGTGCGCAGCACGGCGTCACCGGCCGCGGGATCGTCGTGCTGGGTGCGGACCCACAGCGGGGCGTAGCACACCCAGCCCCGGACGGCCCCGGCGAAGCGGCGCAGGGCGGCCGGGGTGGGCTCCACCCGGGCCCCCTCCGCGCCGACACCCAGCCGGAACGGGTCGTGCAACACGGGCGCGGCGCCCGACCCGACGCGCGCGCGGCCGGCGAGCAGGAGCCCGAAGAACGTGTCCTCCCCGCGGGCCCCGGGCGGGCAGAAGAACGCGGGCAGCCGACCGCCGGTGAGCGCGGCGAGCGAGAGCCCGACGTTGCCGCCGTAGACCACGAGCCCGCGGGCCGGCTCCCCCGCCGTGCGCCCCGGAGCGGTCAGGCAGTCCGGCGGGAGCACCTCGTTGCCCAGGCTCAACGCCCGGCCCAGCTCCACGCGGCACACCTCCGGCAGCAGCGGGGCGAGGTCGACCAGCGGTGCGCTGTGCCCGAGGTACCCGCCGCGGGTCACGTCGTCGCCCGCGGCCAGGCCGGCGAGGTGCGACGGCAGGAACCCGCCGAGCGGATGCACGTCGTCGTCGACGAACACGGCCACGTCGTTGCCGTCGAGCACGGCCTCCACCAGCGCGGCGTTGCGCGCCGAGGCGTAACCGCGCCGCACGACGGCCCGTTCCAGCACCCCGGGATCGACGTCGCACCGCGCGGCCAGCTCGCGGGCGAGGGCACGGCGCCGCTCGCCGTCGACGTGGCGGACCAGGCGGAGGCCTGTCCCGTCGACCGTCGGCGCGCCGGCCGGGAGGGGTGGGTCGGTGGAGAAGTACAGCGCGACGTCGGCCAGGTCGATCCCGCCCGCCCGCGCATCGTCGAGGAACAGCTCCGCGACCCGGCCCGCGTGGGGCCGGATCGTCGGCATGATCAGGGCGGTCCTCACCAGCGGAGACGGCCGCGCCGGGCTAGCACCTGGCCGTCCGCGAGCGTCGCCACGCCGCAGAACGTACAGCCGGCGATCAACGCGGAGAAGACTGTGCCCGGCCGTCGACCGCGGCCGGGCCGGCCCGCGCCGCCCCCGGCACCCGGCGTGCACCCGCAGGGCCATCGCACCGGTCGGGAAGAACAGCGCGGACGGCGTGCGGAGCAGGTCGGCGATCCGCCGCTCAAACACCGCGACCGGCCCGTCGGGGCCGGTGGGCGGGGGTGCCGGGCGGCAGGTGGTCGAGCATCGGCTGCAACGTGGCCGAGCTCTCCGCACGCTCCGCGCCAGCAGGCTCGTGAGCGGCTCGCCGCAGGCGAGGGGTACGAGAACAGCGGGTACGTCGGCGTTGACGAGCTCAGCCGTGCGGCGCATCCCGAGTGGTACTCCGACGAGTTCGGCCGCGTGTCGAAACGGGCCGGCGTGAAGAGGCTCGGGCTGCATGAGGGACGTCGCACCGCTGTCGCTCACGGAGAAGGCGGGCGTCCCGATCTCCGTCGTCTCGCGGTGCCCACGAGGCATCGACACCCGTGCCAGGCAGGATGGCGATATCCAATCGCTGGTCATGGAGCCCACCCGCTTTGCCTAACCTGCGGTCGTTGTCAGTGTCTGACCAGGTGTGCACGCGGCGTTCTTCCGCTTTGTGCGAGGACGCGGTCGTAGAGCCGCAGGTATTGCTCGGCCATACGGGCTGGCGTGAAGCGGCGGGCTGCCGCGCTGCGGCATGCTTGTGGATCGATGACGGTTGCCTCGGTGACGGCGTTGGCGAGTTGGTCCTCGTCACCGGACGCCACGAGCAGACCGGTGAGGCCGTGCTCGACCAGTTCGGGCAGGCAGCCGCGACGGTAGCCCACGACCGGGGTGCCGACCGCGAGTGATTCGACGACGGTGGTCCCGCCTGGTTCCTCCCAGTCGATGGGGAACAACGCCGCTGCCGCGGTCGCCAGAAGTGCGTCGCGTTCGGCGCCGTGCAGGGTGCCGACCCAGCGAACCCGCTTACCGTCGACGAGGGGCTCGACGTGCTCGTGCCAGTACCGGACATCAGGGTTGGCTTCATCGGCGTCAGCGAGATCGCGGGGGTTGTGGTGTGGCCCGATGGGGCCGGCCAGCACCAGGTCGCGGTCGAGACGGTGCGCGATCCGCGCAGCGGTGTGCTGCCCCTTGCAGGCGGTGATGCGTCCCAGGACGACGAGGTGCCCGGCCTTGGCCGGGCCGGGCCGTTGGTCGGCATCGACCGCCAACGGGGTCGAGAGGTGGATGTGCCCGACGCTGAGTGCCTGCAATGCCAGGGGGGCGGTGGCGAGCTGGGCGGCGGAGACCCCGTTCACCGAGATCCTGCCTCCGCCATCGACGGCACCGTAGAGCTCCGGATGCTTGCGCAGGTCCCAGTGCAGGGTGTGCAGGACCGGCGGCATGTCGGTGCTCATGGCCCCGAGAACGGTCAGGCCGAACGCCTCCTGGTGGTCGTGGACGAGCAGCACGTCATCGCGACGGCGCAGCTCGGTGACCACCCGGTGGAGATGGGCCGCCGCTATCCCCATGACTTGGTTGTAGGGGCGCTGAAGTTGCGCGAACTGCCCTGTCCGGAACACCGAGACGCGTTCGTCGACGGCCAGAGTGCTGTCCCCGACACCGGCCAGGATCACCCGAACCCCACGGCAGCGAAGTTCGGGAACGAGTGCGGCGAGAACGTTCTCGATCCCCCCGTAGCCCGGCGGTGGCACCGACAGCCAGGGGCCGGAATTGATGAGAACTGTCATGGGCATGACGCGTTATGCCCGGTTGACCTGGACCGAAACAGGTAGCTGACAGTATGGGAGCAACGAGCAGACAGTCGCCCACCACATGCCGTATCGGATTCGTGGGAACCGGCGGTGTTGCGCGGCGACACGCTGGTGTTTTGCGATCCTTCGCCGACGTGGACCTCGTCGGCGCCACAGATGTCGATCCGGATCGGGCTGAGGCGTTCGTCGCCCAGTACGGCGGCCAGGCGGTTCCGGGTACCGACGCGCTGATCGGGCTGGGCCTCGACGCCCTCTACATCTGTGTGCCGCCGTTCGCCCATGGCGGCCCCGAATCGGCCGCGGTCAACGCCGGGGTGGCCGCGTTCGTGGAGAAGCCCCTGGCGGCCGACGCGGGCACCGCCGAGACGGTGGCCGGTCTCCTCGCTGCCGGCGGGGTAACGACCAGGGTTGGGCTGCACTGGCGCTGCGCGGAACCGGTTCGGCGGGCCTACGACCTGTTGAAGGGGCGCCGGGTCCGGCTCGTCGGCGGTTGGTGGCTGGACAAGGTCCCGCCGGTGCCGTGGTGGGGAGATCGGCACCTGTCCGGTGGCCCGCTCGTCGAACAGGCGGTGCACGTCCTGGACCTGATGCGACTGCTCGTCGGTGAGGTCTCCGAGGTGCACGCAGTCTCGGCCGGACCGGCCGGTTCCGACACCGATGCGGCCACCGCGGCGCTGCTGCGCTTCGCCGGCGGTGCTGTCGGCACGATCGCCACAACCTGTGTGCTCAGTGGCAAGCACCGCGCAGGCGTCGAGATCGTGGCCGACGGGCTGGTGGTCGGGGTGGGTGAGGACTGGCTGGAAGTAGGCGACGGCGTCACGTCCCGGCGCAGCTCCTACGATCCGTCGGTCGCGCGAGCCGCGGCGGACCGCGCCTTCGTCGACGCCGTCCGCAACCCAGCTTCACCCGCGGACCACACCTGCGCTCCGACGCTGCCCGACCACACCGAAGCCCTGAACAGCCACCGCCTGGCCTGTGCGCTGGCCCGATCCGCCCAGACCGGCGCCCCGGAGCACCTCCGATGAGCGACCGCGCGGTGGTGATCGAATCGGCCAACGTCGCAGCCTTCCGAGCGGTGCCCGCCACCGAGGGCCCCATCCTCGTCCAGACCCTGTTCAGCGGTGTCTCCGCCGGCACCGAACTCACCTTCCTCAACGGCACCAACCCCGCGCTGCACAGCCGATTCGATACCGAGCTCGGACTGTTCCGGCCCGAGCAGCCCGGAGCGGGCTACCCGGTGGATCGGCTCGGCTACATGGAAGTCGGCCTGGTGGCGGAGAACCTGGGAAGCATCGGCCCGGCTCCCGGGGAGGTCGTGGCCATGGCCTACGGTCACCGCACCTCCTACCGGGCCAGCCCACTGCGCGAGCGCATGGTCGTGCTGCCCCCCGAGCTCGATCCACTCCTCGGGATCTACGTGGCCCACATGGGGCCGATCTGCGCCAACGGGCTGCTCCACGCGGCCGCCGAGACGTGCGGCACCGACATCCGCTCCCTCGGCGACGGGATACGAGGACGCCGCATCGCCGTGCTCGGCGCCGGGGTCGTCGGCCTGCTCACCGCCCTGTTCGCCCGCCACCACGGCCCCGAGTCGATCGTGGTCATCGACCCCACCCGACGACGTCGCGACGCCGCCGAGGCACTCGGGCTCGACGTCCTCGATCCCGACGCCACCGATCCGGCGCCCGTTCTCAAGAGCCGCTGGCGCCACGGCCCCGGGGACCGCGGAGCTGATGTCGTCTTCCAGTGCCGTGGCCGCACCGCCTCGCTCGCCACCGCGCTACGGCTCCTGCGCCCCCAGGGCACGGTCATCGACATGGCCTTCTACACCGACGACGGTGCAGCGCTCCGGCTCGGCGCCGAGTTCCACCACAACGGCCTGGGCATCCGGTGCGCCCAGATCGGACGCGTTCCCCGCGGCACCGCACACACATGGGACCGGGAACGACTGTCCGCGGAGACCATCGCACTGCTGCTGGCCAACGGCCCATCCATCCGCGAACACATGATCACCGACCAGCTCGACATCAGCATGGCGCCTGCCTTCCTCACCGACCTCGCTGCCAGACGCCGCGATGCCATCCAGGCCGTTCTCACCGTCGACAACCACACGCCCGGCGCTGGACCCGAGAAGTGACCGCCGGGCCGTGCCGACGGATGCCGCCGCGTCGCCGGCTACCGGCGGGCACCTCGCTCGTGGTCACAGCGGGGAAGCTACCCACGTTCGTGGCCAGGACCGTGGCCAGAGATCAACTATGCGGCTAGAGAAATAACCTAGCCCTGACCGGTCATGCTGGTCAGGGCTAGTGTCGATCTTGTGCGCCCGAAGGGATTCGAACCCCCAACCTTCTGATCCGTAGTCAGATGCTCTATCCGTTGAGCTACGGGCGCATGATCTTGAGTTGTACTGGGACAGCCTAGCAAGGCCGTCCCAGCGCGGAGGCTCCGGGATTTGAACCCGGGATGGGGGGTGACCCCAAACCGCATTAGCAGTGCGGCGCCATAGACCAGACTAGGCGAAGCCTCCCGAAGCCTTGCGGCCTCCTGCGGGCCCAAGGTTACACAGGCCCGTCCAGCGGTTTCACGACCCCCCGGACGCCAGGGCGAGGAAGGGGCCGAGGGCGTCCGGGTTCTGCAGCGCGCCGCGGCTCACGGCCTTGTCCGGGGCCACTCCGGCCAGGATCTTCTTGACCGGCACCTCGCACTTCTTGCCGTTGAGGGTGCGCGGGATCGCGTCGACCACGACGAACCGGTCGGGCACGTGACGGGGCGAGAGCTCGGAGCGCAGCACCTTGCGCAGCCGGGGCTCGACGTCCTCGATCGAGACACCGGCGGCGAGCACGAGGAAACACAGCAGCGCCCCCTCGTCCTTCGCGCCGAGCTCGGTGGTGTCGATCACCAGCGAGTCGGCGATCTCCTCGAAGCCCTCGACCACCGCGTAGAAGTCGGCGGTGCCCATGCGGACGCCGCCGCGGTTGAGCGTGGAGTCGCTGCGGCCGTAGATCACGTAGGAACCGCGCGGGGTGAGGCGTACCCAGTCGCCGTGCCGCCAGACGCCGGGGAACTCCTCGAAGTAGGCCTCGCGCAGGCGCGTGCCGTCCGGGTCGTTCCAGAACATCACCGGCATCGACGGGGTGGGCTTCGTCAGCACGAGCTCGCCCACCTCGTCGTGGAGCTCCTCGCCCGACTCGTCGTAGGCGACCACGTCGGCGCCCAGCGCCGCGCAGGAGATCTCCCCGAGCCACACAGGCACGGTCGGCGCCGACCCGACGAACGCGGCGCACACGTCGGTGCCGCCGGAGACCGAGCAGATCTGGATGTGCTCGCCCACGGCGTCGCCGACCCAGCGGAAACCCTCCACCGACAGCGGCGCGCCGGTGGACCCGATGGCGCGCAGCGAGGCGAGGTCGAACTGGTCGCGCGGACGCAGACCGGCCTTGAGCGACGACTGGATGTAGGGCGCCGACACCCCGAAGTACGTGACGCGGTGACGTTCCGCGAGCTTCCACAGCGTCCCGAGGTCGGGGTAGCCGGGGTTGCCGTCGAACAGCACGATCGTCGAACCGACGAGGAGCCCGCCGATGAGCAGGTTCCACATCATCCAGCCGGTGGTGGTGAACCAGAAGAACCGCTCGTCCGGGCCGAGCTCCATGTGCAGGCGAAGCGCCTTCATGTGCTCGATCACGATGCCGCCGTGGCCGTGCACGATGCCCTTGGGCAGGCCGGTGGTGCCCGACGAGTAGAGCACCCACAGCGGGTGGTCGAACGGCACCGGCTCGAACTCCAGCGGCCCGGCCTCGGCGGTGAACTCCGCCCACGGCGTGGTGGCATCGAGGGTCGCCGTGTCGTCGAGGTACGGGACGAGGACCGTCTGCCGGAGCGTGGGGAGCTGGGCCTGCAGCGCCGTCACCGTCGGACGGATGTCGTAGCGCTTGCCGCCGTAGACGTACCCGTCGACGGCGACGAGGACGGTCGGCTCGATCTGCGCGAAGCGGTCGTGCACCGCTCGGGCGCCGAAGTCCGGCGAGCAGGACGACCAGATCGCGCCCAGGCTGGCCGCGGCCAGGAACGCCACGAGCGTCTCGGTGGAGTTGGGGGCCAGCGCGACCACCCGGTCACCGCGACCCACACCGGCGCGGACGAGGCCGGCCCGGGCGCGCCCGACGGCGTCACGGAGTTCGGCGTGGGTGACGGTTCGCTCGAGGCCGTCCTCGCGGGCGAAGATCAGGGCGACGTCGTCGTCCTCGCGACCGGGGCCGGACTCGAGGGCGTGTTCGGCGTAGTTGAGGGTCGAGCCCGGGAACCACTCCGCGCCCGGCATCTCCCGCGACCCCAGGACCGCCGTGGGCGGTGTGCTGAACCGGACGCCGAGGAACTCCGCCGCTGCCGACCAGAAGCCGTCGAGGTCCGCCACCGACCAGGCGTGCAGAGCCGAGTAGTCCGACGTGTCGACGCCGCGGTGCTCGTGCACCCACTCGGCGAACGCGGTCATCGGACCCGCGTGGTCGGGATCGGGAACCCACAGGACGTCGGGGGTCTCAGCCATGCCGTCAGCATGCAATCCCGGCGGGCGGCGCGCCAGAGCCGCCCCCGGACGCCACGACCGCGGCGCGGTCACCGCAGGTGGGAGTCGAACCAGTTCAGCGTGCGCTGCCAGGCGTCGGCGGCGGTGTCGGGGTCGTCGTCGAAGCGGTTCTCCCGGCGGGGGTAGACCACCACGTCCGTGGCCACCTCCGACGACGACGCCGCGACGCGCAGCCGGTCGACCCCCGCGTCCGTCTCACCCTCGGCCGACTCGCCGTAGATGCCCAGCCACGGGCAGGTGAGGCCCTTCGCGGCGTCGACCAGCGCCGTCAGCTGGGCCGACGGCGCGGCGCCGACGCGGTCACCCGCCACCGTGACGGCGGCGCCCAGCGTGCGTTGGGCCGCCACCAGCAGGGCAACCGAGCCGCCCAGGTCGAACCCGATGACGCCCATGCGGTCGGCGCTGATGTCGTGCTCGGCCAGCCAGCCGAACGCGGTGTCGGTGTCGGCCATGACCTGCTCGCCGTCGAGCCGGTCGACCTGTTCCTGCACCTGCCCCTCGTCGCCGTCCAGCACGTCCGCGCCGTCGCGGTGGTAGAGGTGGGGGGCCACGACCAGCCAGCCGTCGCCGGCGAGCCCGCCCACGAGCCCACGCACGGCGTCGGTGACGCCCCGGGCCTCGTGCAACACCACGATCCCGCCGCGGATCGAGCTGACCGGCTCCGCCACGGTGAGTCGCAGCGCGCTGCCGTCCACCAGGGGGACGGTCTCCGTCCGGATGTCGGTCATGCCCACAGCCTGGCACGACACCCTGCCACGGACCGCGCGGGGCGCAATTAGGGTGACTCTCATGACGCTCATCCGCGCCGATCTCGACAGCCTCCCCGCCTACGTGCCGGGCCGGGCGATCCCCGGGCTGACCAAGCTCGCGAGCAACGAGGTGCCGCTGCCCCCGAGCGCCCCGGTGCTCGCCGCGATCGCCGAGGCCGCGGCGGCCGGCAACCGCTACCCGGACCTCGCGGCCACACGCCTCACGGCGCGGCTGGCCGAGTACCTCGGCGTGGACGCGGCGCGGATCGCGGTCGGCTGCGGATCGGTGAGCATCTGCCAGCAGCTCGTGCAGATCGCCTGCTTCGACCCCACCGACGAGGTGATCTTCGCCTGGCGGTCGTTCGAGGCCTATCCGATCGTCACGCAGATCGGCGCGGCCACCGCCGTCACGGTGCCACTGGACGGGGACTTCCGCCACGACCTCGACGCGATGGCCGCCGCGGTCACCCCGCGCACGCGCCTGATCATGGTGTGCAGCCCCAACAACCCGACGGGCACCGCCGTCACGCGCGCCGAGATGGAGCGCTTCCTGGCCGCCGTCGGCCCGGATGTGCTCGTGGCGCTGGACGAGGCCTACCACGAGTACGTCACCGATCCCGACGCCGTGGACGGCATGTCCCTGATCGACGCCCACCCGAACCTCGTGGTGCTCCGCACGTTCTCCAAGGCCTACCGCCTGGCCGCGCTGCGGGTCGGCTACGCGGTCGGCGCGCCCGAGGTGGCCACGGCGCTGCGCAAGGTCTGCGCGCCGTTCAGCGTGAGCACGCTCGCGCAGGCCGGCGCCGTCGCGGCGCTGGACGACGCCGCGAACCTGCTCGCCGCGTGCGCCGAGGTGGCCACCGAACGCGACCGCGTGCGCCACGCCCTGCTGGCGCTCGGCTTCACCGTGCCGCCCACCCAGTCGAACTTCGTGTGGGTCTCCCTCGGCGACCGCACGGCCGACTTCGCCGCGCACTGCCTGGACCACAAGGTCGTGGTGCGCCCGTTCCACCCCGACGGCGTGCGCGTCACCGTCTCCGCCCCCGAGGAGAACGACACGTTCGTGGCGGCGGCTGGGACTTTCGACCGATAGCTACAGACACTCCTGCGCACCCCGGACGACGAACGGCCCGGCCCCGCCGAAGCGGGACCGGGCCGTCGTGGTCCGCAGGTGCGTCAGCTCTTCACCCCGCGCCTGCTGTAGATGCCGGCCACCAGGGCGATCCCGATGATCGCCACGATGAGCTGGGTGATGTGCTTGATCCAGTCGAATCCCGACGTCTGGTCCACGTGGAACAGCCGGGCGATGTAGGTACCGATGAAGGCCGCGACGATGCCGACCACGATGGTCAGCCACAGCGGGATGTCCTGCTTGCCCGGAAGGATGAGCCGTGCGAGCACGCCGAGGATCAGACCGATGACGATCGCGCCGATGATGCTGCCGAGCATGGTTGTGTCTCCCGACTGACTCCGGGTCGCGCCCCTCGCGACTACGGTGCGCATTGAGTAGCACGGACAAATCCGTCGCGCACGCCACAAACGGCGGTGACGTCCGAAGTGTTATCGACCTGACGTCACCCGTTCAGCCCAGAGCTTCGGGAGCGGCTTCAGGCCTCCAGGACGTACCCCTCGCCGCGCACCGTGCGGATGCGCTCCGGGCCGATCTTGCGGCGCAGGTAGGAGATGTAGACCTGCACGAGGTTGGCCGACGCCGGCTCGGACCAGACCTCGCGGGCCAGCCGGTCCGGCGGCACGACGTGGCCGGGTGCGCCGAGCAGCGCCATCAGCAGCGCGTACTCGGTGGGCGACAGCGACACCGCCTGGCCGTCCACGCTGACCTCGCCGAACTCGGTGTCGACGGTCAGCTCGCCCCGGCGCAGCACGGTGTTCTCGACGACCTGGCCGAGCTGCAGCCGCAGCCGGATGCGCGCCGCGAGCTCGTCGACGGCGAACGGGCGCACCACGTAGTCGTCGCGGTCGCCGCGCAGCTGGCCGAGCAGGGCCGCTCGCCGGTCGCGGGGGGTGACGGCGATGACCGGCACGTTCGGCGCCTCCGACTGGACGGCGGCCAGCACCGCTGCCTGGTCGGGCCCCGGTAGCTCGACGTCGAGCACCAGCAGGGCGGGGTCGCGCGAGCGCACGGCGTCGAGTACGCCGATGCCGTCACTGACGGGGCTCACCGTGACCCCATCGGAACGGAGGCTGCGCAGCACGGAGGCCGACGCGGCCGTGGGGGGCAGCGCCAGCAGGACATGATCGTTCGGGGGTACGGACGCACGCAGGGCCGACAGGACCGTCGGCGCGGGCGAGGACGCACCCCCCGGGGGAGCGACGGGGAGCATCGCCGTCCACCTTGCCCCGTCCGGTCGGGGATAACAATCGACTAACGGAGCGACATCACCCACTTGATCGCAGGCTTTTCCCCACAGCTGAGAGCCTCGCTGCTCCGAACGGAGTACAGATCCTGAGAATACCGACCGTTCGGGTGCATTCCGGCGCGCGTGAGCGACCTGTGGGCGACGACGAGCAACCTTCGCTCTCAGGTTTAGTGATCACAGGGTGTGACCTTCCCTAGTGTCACGGGCCATGCGACGGAAACGTTCCGCTGCGGATGATCGTTCGGAGTCCCCGACCGAGCTGATCGCGCGGATCTCGGCCGAGCACGGCTCGCCGACCGAGGAGACAGGACGGCACCGCCGTGCCGCCGTCGTCACCACCGCCGCTCCCGAGTCCGGGTCCGGGTCCGGGTCCGGGTCGAACCGCACCCTGACCCGCCGTCTCGCCCCGCTGGCCGCCGGTGCCGTCGTGATGCTGGTGGCCGCCACGATCGCCGCGATCGTCAGCCCGCCGAAGGAGCAGACCGTGGCCGGTCCCGAGCTCAGCTCGGCGCTGGTGGCGAACGACCCCGCACCGCTGGAGATCGCCCCGGCCGCCCCTTCCGCGGGCAACACGCCGACCACCACGCCGGCGGCCCCGACCATCACGCCGAAGCCCGAACCGAAGCCGAAGGTGCGCAAGCCCGTGCCCGCTCCGGTCAAGAAGGCTGTGGCCGCAGCGACCGGCGGTGTGCAGGCCGCGGCCGCGTTCGGCTGGAGCAAGATCGCCGGCGACGAGTTCGGCGGCAGCAGCCTGGGTTCGAGCTGGGGGGCCTACGACGGTGCGGGGAACGGCGGCAACGGCCGCCGCACCCCGGACGCGATCAGCGTCGGGAACGGCATGCTGACCATCAACGGCGACTCGGGCGGCAACAGCGGCGGCATGGCCTGGAACGACAACCAGACCTACGGCAAGTGGGAGGTCCGCGCGCGCTTCCCGAGCGGCGGCGGCCTCTACCACCCCGTGCTCCTGCTGTGGCCGGAGAACGGGTGGCCGCCGGAGATCGACTTCGCCGAGACCACCAGCGACTCGAACGACGTCAGCTTCAACCTGCACTTCAGCTCGTCCAACCAGCAGGTGTCGGCGCAGCAGAACCTCGACATCACCCAGTGGCACAACTACGCCGTGGACTGGGAGCCCGGCAGCGTCACCGGCTACATCGACGGCAAGCAGTGGTTCCAGAGCACGCGGAGCGAGACGATCCCGGACGTACCGATGCACCTCGCGATCCAGCTCGACAACTTCGGCGGGACCTCGATGCAACCCGCCGAGATGCAGGTGGACTACGTGCGGATCTACAAGTAACAGACCTCCTCGCACCGCTCCACCCCGTCCCGCCCGGCGCTCCCCACCGGGCGGGACGGGTCGTTCCGGGGGAAGCAGCCGTGTCAGGACAGCAGCGGCACCAGGTGCTCGGCGTGCTCCCGCAGCAGCGCGACGAGCTCCTCGTTGGGCTCGGCCACGCGCTGGGCGGGCCCGCACAGCGCGAGCCCGGCCACGAGCGCGCCGGTGCCGGCCTCGCGCACCGGGACGGCGATGCAACCGCGGTCGGCGCGCACCTGGCCGCACTGCCGGGCGAGGTCGGCCGCACCGACGGCGTGGATCCGGGCGTCGAGCTCTCCCTGGTCGGTGACGGTGTGCGCGGTGAGCGGGCGCAGATCGTGGGCCAGCGCGCGCCGGTCGGGCTGGTCGGCGAGCAGCAGCAGGCCCAGCGCCGACGCGTGCGGGTGCCGGGCGAGCACGACGTCCTCGCTCGGCGGGTGGTCGGGGTCGCGGTCGACGAGCGTCACCTGCCCGGTGCGGAACGACGCCAGGTGTACGCCCCAGCGCACCATCCCGCGCAGGTGCCCCAGCACGGCGCGCGCTGCGGCCGGTGGCGTCGGCACCACCGGCAGGGCGAGCCGGGCGGCCCGGCGGCCGAGTGCGAAGCCCCTGAGATCGGGCAGGCGCACCAGGTACTCCTCGCCGACCAGAAGGTTGAGCAGCCGGTAGGTGGTGGCCTGGGGCAGCTGGAGGGCGGCCGAGATCTCCTTCGCCGTGACCCCGGGGCCCGCGGCGACCACCTCCTCGAGCACCGCGAGCGCACTGCGCACCGCGCGGGGCTGGCGCCCGGAGATCGGGACCGGGTCGAGGGACGTCACGCGGCCCGTCCCGGTGCGGCACCCAGCACGTCGGCCGTCACCGTCTCGTCGTAGACGCCGATGCCGGCCAGCGCCGCGGGACGGTGCAGGCGCAGCCATCCCAGCCAGGCGAGTCCGACGATGAGCAGCACCCCGATGAGGACCGGGACCACCCCGCCCCACGCCGAGACGACGAACGCGACGAGCACCACCAGCAGCACCGGCACGACCACCGCGGTGACCACCACCGGGGGCGCGGTGAGCTCGCCGATGCGGCGCAGGAAGAGGGGCGCGGCGAGGCAGACGAGCAGGTAGGCCACCAGGTAGCCG
Source organism: Pseudonocardia sp. (assembly GCF_025965585.1). GTDB lineage: Bacteria > Actinomycetota > Actinomycetes > Mycobacteriales > Pseudonocardiaceae > Pseudonocardia. The sequence goes on along the minus strand of NZ_JAOPWR010000208.1, from coordinate 20,060 downwards.
AAGGTGGACAGCGTGAGCAGGTCGGCCAGCACCTGCGCGGCGGGGAGCCCCGCAGCGAGTAGCGCCGCCGGGACGCCCACGACCACCGGCATCACCACCGCGATCGCGATGTGCGGGGTCTGCAGCCGGCGGTGCGTGGCGCCGAGGGCTGCCGGGGCGATCCCGTCACGGGCCATCGAGAACACCACCCGGACCAGCACGTTCAGGGTCGCCAGCGAGCAGGCCGCGAACGACATCGCGATGCCGAGGTCGAGCACCAGCGCGAGCCACGGCCGGCCGAGCGCGATCGCGAGGGCGGGCACCGGCTCCGCCACGGCGGCGAGCCCTGCCGAGGTGCCCGCGAACCCGACCAGCTGCGTGAAGGTGGCGAACAGGTAGAGCACCCCGGCCACCCCTGCCGTCCCCATCACGACGCGGGGGATCGCACGGAACGGCCGGCGCGCCTCCACGCCCAGCGCCGTGGCCGCCTCGAAGCCGATGAACGCGCTCAGCGCGGGCAGCACGCCCGCCGCGAGCCCGGCCAGGCCCGGGCCGGGCGCCGCGGAGACCGGCGCGGGGACGCCCGGCGTGACGCTCAGCAGCACCACGAACACGCCGATCATCAGGCTGATCGACACCGCCTCGACGAGCAGCACGACGCGGGCCGAGAGCCGCACGCGAGCGAGCACCCCGCCCGTTGCGAGCAGGCCCAGCACGAGCACGGCCACCACCGTGACCGGCTGCGATCCGCCGGCCGCGATGCCCAGCCTGACCAGGAATGCGCCGATGTAGGTGGCCGAGCCGACCAGCGCGGCGGTGGCCAGCACGCCGTAGCCGACGAGCAGCGCCACCCCGGAGGTGAACGCCGCGACGGGCCCCATGCCCTTGGCCGTCAGGCTGTAGAGCGAGCCCGCGACGGCCATACGGCGGGTGAAGCGGCCGATGCAGGAGCCGATGAGCAGCGACACCGCCATGGCCACGACGAACGACCAGATGGTGCCGGAGCCCGCGGTGGTGGCGGCGATGGCCGGGGCGGCCGCCATCGCGGCAGCGGGCGCCGCGGTGGACACCGACTGCGCGAGCACCTCGAGCGGGCCGAGACGGCGCCGGTCCAGGCCGTGCACCGGGGAACGGTGGCGCAGACCGGAGAGCGCACCGTGGCGCATCGGCCCTCCTCCCGCTGGTCAGGGGGCAGCGTAGGACGGGAACGTTAACCCGGGCCGCCATCGCGTGACCCCCTCGCGCATCCCGGATGAGAAAGTTCCGAGCTGCCGGGGAACAACATGGCGACCTTTTCGGCGTACGAGGGCACCTGGCTGGGCGTACCTTGAGGAGTGCCCGTGGCCGGGCCGTGTCCCGGCGGGCAGGGAGCGCGTCATGGTCGTTCTGGACGTGGTGCTGGGGCTCGCGAGCGTCGCCGTGGTCTGGTTCGGGGCCGGGTTCCGGGTGATCCGGCAGTTCGAACGCGGCGTCGTCTTCCGGTTCGGGAAGGTGCAGGACGACGTCCGCGGGCCGGGGCTGACCCGGGTCCAGCCGGGCATGGACAAGATGCGCAAGGTCAACATGCAGATCGTGACGCTCCCCGTGCCGGGCCAGGACGGCATCACCCGCGACAACGTGACGGTGCGGGTGGACGCGGTCGTCTATTTCAACGTGATCGACCCGGTGCGGGCCACCGTCGACGTCCAGAACTACATGTCGGCCATCGCCCAGGTGGCCCAGACGTCGCTGCGGTCGATCATCGGCAAGAGCGACCTCGACGACCTGCTGGCCAACCGCGAGCGCCTCAACGAGGGCCTGGAGCTGATCATCGACAGCCCGGCCCTTGGCTGGGGTGTGCACATCGACCGCGTCGAGATCAAGGACGTGGCGCTGCCCGAGTCGATGAAGCGCTCGATGTCGCGGCAGGCCGAGGCCGAGCGCGAGCGGCGGGCCCGCGTGATCAGCGCCGACGGCGAGCTGCAGGCGTCGGAGAAGCTGGCACTCGCGGCGGCGGCGATGTCCGAGCACCCCGCGGCGCTGCAGCTGCGGCTGCTGGAGACGGTGGTGCAGGTGGCGTCGGAGAAGAACTCCACGCTGATCCTGCCGTTCCCGGTGGAGCTGCTGCGGTTCCTGGAGGCGGCCACCGACAAGGCCACGCGCGACTCCGGCCACGTCGTGCCCACCCAGATGCCGGGGGCGAAGGCCGAGAACGGGCGCGCGTCGGCCTGATCTCAGCCGGCGAACAGCCTCGCGAGGCGCGTGTCGGACTCGCGCAGCGCGTCGAGGTCGAAGGTCGAGGTGGACGCGAGGAGCTCATCGGCCCGGGTCCGCTCCAGGAGATCGTCGAGCTGGGCGGCCACCGTGGTCTCGTCGCCGTGCACGGTGCGGCCCACGGCGGCGTCGACTGCGGCGCGCTGCCGGTCGGTCAGCGGACGCGCCGGGTGCACGGGTTCGAGTGCCGGGAACTCGCCCGTGCTGCGCGCCGCCGCCAGCGCCCACGCCTCGGGCAGGGCCAGCTCCCGGGCGACGGCCTCCGAGTCGGCGACCAGCACGTCGAGCGACACGACGACGTACGGCTCGCCGCCGGCGGCCCGGGTTCGGACGCGGTAGTCGTCGAGCCGGTCGCCCACCGCGTCGTCGTCGAGGACGGGGCCGCCGACCACCACGGGCAGCCCGGCGTCACCCGCGACGGCCAGGCCGCTTCCGGTGGCCAGCACGAACACCGGTGGCGGGTTGTCGAGGCGTGGGCGCAGGGTGACCGCGGCCGTGCCGTCGAGGTAGCCGCGGAGCTCCGCGAGGTCGTCGGCGAACGTGTCGGGGGCGTCGCGGTCGCGGCGCAGCGCCCGTCGGACGGGCGGGGTGAAGCCCAGCGAGCGGCCCACGCCCAGGTCGATGCGGCCGGGGAAGAGCGCCTCGAGCATCGCGGCCTGCTCGGCGACGACGAGCGGCTGGTGGTTGGGCAGCATCACGCCGCCGGAGCCGACACGGATCCGCTCGGTGGTGGCCGCGACCGCGGCCATCAGCACGGGCGGGCTGCCGCTCGCGATACCCGGCACGGCGTGGTGCTCGGCCACCCAGAACCGGTGGTAGCCCAGCTCCTCGGCCCGCCGCGCCCGCTCGAGCGTATGGCGCAGCGCGACCGCGTCGGGCTCACCGGCCCGCGTGCGCGACCGATCGAGCAACGACAGCCTGACGTGCGGAGACATCATCGGCGACAACGCAGCGAGGCCCTCAACCGATTCCGCGAGGCGACACGATGTGGCGCGCGAGCATAGGGTGGCGCGGAGGGGGCGCCCCGCCTCAGCTGATCTGGCGCTTGGTGTGGCTGCGGGGGCCGTGGCCCTCGCCGGAGCGTCCTGCAGTCGGGCCGACGTGCGACGGGGCGGCCTTCTTCGCCTTGGCCCGGCGGGCGGCGCGGTTGAGGGGGGCCTCCACCTCGGCGGCGGCCTCGTCGACCTCGGGCTCCTCGACGGCGGGCTGCTCGGACTTCGGGGAAGGGGTGGGGTGGGTCACCTGCTCAGCGTAGCCGTCGGCGGTCGGGCTGCTCTCCTGCCGGGGGATCAGCCCGGCGGGCGGGGATAGCGGATCAGCAGGCTCGCCTGCACGTCCGCCTCACCCACCGCCGCGTAGCCGTGGGGCACGTCCGCCGCCCACGCGACGTACTCCCCCGGGCCCGCGCGCTCCGGCCGCGCGGCCGGCCCGGCCTCCAGGACGCCGGCGAACACCGTGGCGTGCTCGGTGACGCCCGCGTGGTGCGGCGGGGACTGCTGGGCCGTGCCCGCGGGGATGCGCATCCGGTAGAGCTCGTAGGTCACCGGCCCGTCGTCGAACACGCGCAGCAGCGCCATGTCGACGGCGGCGCCCCGCACCGGCCCCGGGTCGGGCACGACCAGGATCGTGGTCAGCGGCACGCCCAGCGCCGCGGCCACGGCGTGCAGCGTGTCGAGGGTGGGGTTGCGGGAGCCGGACTCCAGTCCGGACAGCGTCGCCTTCCCCAGCGACGCGCGCCGCGCGAGCTCCGACAGCGACCAGCCGCGCTCGCCGCGCAGCGCCGTCACCCGCGGGCCGACCTCCGCCGAGCCCGCCGGGAGCGCCGGCCGCCCCCCTTCCGCCGCTGCTGTCACGCAGCTATCGTCCTCCCCCGGAGCAAACGTTCCGTAAACGGAACGGTCGGAGGGGAGAGACGTGGAGCGCGTGCTGCAGCCGCTGCTCGCCGGCGTGGTCACGGCGCTCGTCGGGTTCGCGGGGGCCTTCGCCGTCGTGCTCACCGGGCTGCGCGCCGCGGGCGCCGACGAGGCCCAAGCGGCGTCGGGGCTGCTGGCGGTCTGCCTCGGGTCGGGGCTGGTGGCACTCGTGCTCGGGCTGCGGACGCGGATGCCGATCAGCATCGCGTGGTCGACGCCCGGTGCGGCGCTGCTCCTCGCGGCGGGCACGCCGGCGGGCGGGTTCGGCGCGGCGGTGGGAGCGTTCCTGCTCTGCGGGGCGCTCGTCGTCGTGACCGGGGTGGTGCCGGGGCTGGCGCGGCTGATCGAGGCGATCCCGTCGCACATCGCCGGCGCGATGCTGGCCGGCGTGCTGCTGGAGCTGTGCCTCGCCCCGGTGAGAGCCGTGGCGGAGGTGCCGCTGCTGGCGGCGCCGGTGATCATCGTCTGGGCGGTGGTGGGCCGGTTCGCGCGGGCATGGGCGGTGCCGGCCGCGCTGGCCGTCGCCGTGGTCCTCATCATGACCACCGGACCGGGCCTGACCGGCGTCGACCTCGCCCCCGCGCTGCTGTGGACCCCGCCGGTGTTCGAGCCGCAGGCGCTGATCGGCATCGGGCTGCCGCTGTTCCTCGTCACGATGGCGTCGCAGAACGTGCCGGGCATGGCGGTCCTCGCGCAGTACGGCTACCACCCGTCGCTGCGGCCGATCCTGGTCGCGACCGGCCTCGCCACGCTGGCCGGCGCCCCGTTCGGCGGGCACGCGGTGAACCTCGCCGCCATCAGCGCGGCGCTCGCCGCCGGGCCCGACGCCGGCCCGGCCCACCGGCGCTGGATCGCGTCGGTCACCGCGGGCTTCGGGCTCGCCGTGCTCGGGCTGGCCGCGGGCGTGGCGACGGCGGTGCTCGCACAGTCGCCGCCCGTGCTCGTGGAGGCCGTGGCCGGGCTGGCCCTGCTCGGGGCGCTGGCCGCGTCGATCGCCTCGGCGCTGGCGGAGCCCGAGGGGCGCGAGGCCGCGGCCGTCACGTTCGTGGTGACGGCCGCGGGCATCGGCTTCCTCGGCCTGGGCTCGGCGTTCTGGGGACTGCTGGCCGGCGGCGCGATGACGCTGCTGCACCGGCGCCGGCGCCTGCGGGCCACCGCACGGGCCGACGAGCCCGTGAGGGGCGTCAGCTCGTCGGAGGAGCCGTGAGGCCGCGCCGGGCCAGCAGCGGCGCGGTCTCCGGGTCGCGCCCGCGGAACGCGCGATAGGCCTCCATCGGGTCGACGGCGCCGCCGCGCGAGAGCAGCCCGCGGCGGAACGTCTCGCCGTTCTTCCTGCTCAGGCCGCCGTTCTCGGTGAACCACTCGACGGTGTCGGCGTCGAGCACCTCGCTCCAGATGTAGGAGTAGTACCCGGCGCTGTAGCCGCCGCCGAAGATGTGGTTGAAGTAGGTGCTGCGGTAGCGCGGCGGCGCGATGGGCACGTCCACGCCCGCGGCGGCCAGCTCGTCGGCCTCGAAGCGCTCGACGTCGTCGGGCGTCTCGTCCGGGCCGAGACGGTGCCAGGCCTGGTCGAGCAGCGTGGCGGCGAGGTACTCGGTGGTCGCGAAGCCCTCGCCGAACGCCCGGGACGCGGCGAGCCGCTCCACCAGCTCGACGGGCAACGGCTCGCCGGTCACGTGGTGGCGCGCGTAGTGCGTGAGGATCTCGGGCGTGTCCAACCACATCTCGTTGACCTGCGAGGGGTACTCGACGAAGTCGCGGGGCACCGACGTGCCGGAGAACATCGGGTACCGCACGTCGGAGAACAGGCCGTGCAGCGCGTGGCCGAACTCGTGGAACATCGTGCGCACGTTGTCGACGGTGAGCAGGGTGGGCTCGCCGTCGGCCGGCTTCGCGATGTTGAGGGTGTTGAGCACCACCGGCTTCGTGCCCAGCAGCCGCGACTGCTCGACGAACGAGTTCATCCACGCGCCGCCACGCTTGGAGTCGCGGGCGTAGAAGTCGGCGACGAACAGCCCGAGCGGCCCGTCGTCGTCCGCGACATCGAAGACGCGGACGTCCGGGTGGTAGACGGGCAGGTCGTGACGCTCGGCGAAGCGCAGCCCGTAGAGCAGGCCCGCCGCGTGGAAGACGCCGTCGTGCAGCACGCGCTCCAGCTCGAAGTAGGGACGCAGGGCGGCGGCGTCGAGGTCGAAGCGCTTGCGACGCACCTGCTCGGCGTGGAACGCGCGGTCCCAGGCCTCGATGGGGTAGCCGGCGTCGGCGGAGAGCTCGTCCGCCTCGGCGCGGGCGTTGGCGGCGGCGATCGGGGCCATCGCGCCGAGCATCGCGTCGATGGCCTCGACCGTGCCCGCGGTGCCCACCTCCACCACCCACGACGCGTGGTGCGGGTGCCCGAGCAGCCGGGCACGCTCGGCACGCAGGGTGGCCAGCCGCAGCACGAGGTCGCGGGTGTCGTGCTCGCCCGCCAGCCCCCGCGTGACCGAAGCGGTGTGCAGGCGCTCGCGCAGGGCGCGGTCGGAGAGGTCGGCGAGCGCGGGCTGGCCGGTGGGCAGCACGAGCGTGAGCAGGTGGCCGTCGAGCCCGCGGGACTGCGCGGCGCGGGCCGCTGCGGAGACGGCGTCGGCGGAGAGGCCGTCGAGCTGGGCGGGGTCGTCCACCAGCACCGCGGCCGCGTTGGCCCCGGCCAGCAGCTTCGCGCCGAAGTCGGTGGTGAGCGCCGACAGCTCGGAGTTGAGCTCCCGCAGCCGCGCCTGTTCGGCCGGGCCGAGCCGGGCGCCGGCGCGCACCGCGTCGCGGTGGTAGCGCTCCAGCAGCCGCTGGGACTCCGGGTCGAGATCGGGTGCTGCGGCGACGACCGCCTCGATGCGCGCGAACAGCGCGGCGTCGAGGGCGATGGCGTCGGCGTGGGCGGCGAGCTGCGGCGCCACCTCGGCCTCGATCTCGCGGATCCCCGGCGTACTCGTGGCGCTGACCAGCGTGAAGAAGACCGACGCCACCCGGCGCAGCACGGCACCCGAGCGCTCGAGCGCGACGATCGTGTTCTCGAACGTCGGCTCGGACGGGTCGGCGGTGATCGCGTCGACCTCCGCGCGCTGCTGCGCCATCCCGTCGGTGAACGCGGGGAGGTAGTGCTCCTCGCGGATCGCGTCGAAGTCGGGAAACTCGTACGGGAGCGGGCTGGGCGCGAGGAACGGGTTCACCTGGGCGAGCATAGGTCGGTGGAGCACGTGCGGGTCGGGGTCGCGGCGGTGGTCGAGGACGGCGGGCGCTGGCTGGTGCTGCGCCGCGCGGGTGCGCACGGCGCCGGGACGTGGGGCCTGCCGGGCGGGCACCAGGAGTTCGGCGAGTCGCCCGAGGGCACGGCGGTGCGCGAGGTGGCCGAGGAGACGGGCCTGACCGTCGTCGCCAGGGCCCGGCTCGGCTTCACCGACGACCCGATGCCCGAGATCGGACGCCACTACGTGACGCTGTTCCTGGCGTGCGAGACGGTGGCGGGCGAGGCGCGGATCATGGAGCCGGACAAGGCCACCGACCTGGCCTGGTTGACGCCCGACGAGTTGCGCGGGCGCGAGTTGTTCGCCCCGTTGCGCCGGTTCCTGGAGATCTGACGGACGTCGGTTCTCTCCCGGTGTGGCGTCAGCCGCACCCCGCCAGCAGCTCCGCCGCCTTCTCCCCGATCGCGACGGCCGTGGCCGACGGACCGCGGCGCGGCACCGTGGGCAGCACCGACGTGTCCGCCACCCGCAGTCCGTCGACCCCCAGCACGCGCAGCTCGGCGTCCACCACCGACCCGATCGCGGCGCTCCCGCACAGGTGCACCGACGTCGTCAGGTTGTCGGCGATCCAGCCGTCGAGCGCGCGGTCGTTGCCGAGGACGTCGCCGTCGGGGGCGGTGCGGCGGCCGAGCCCGGCGCGCAGCAGCTCGGCCGCGGTTCGGATGGCGTGGCGCAGCCGGCGGCGGTCGTGCTCGGTGCGCAGGTAGCCGTAGGCGATGCGGGGGCGGTCGCGCGGGTCGTCGGACACCAGCTCGATCGTGCCGCGGCTGTCGGGGGCCTGCAGCGCACACATCAGGTGCAGGTCTCCCCCGGGCACGAACGGCCGGACGAACAACAGCACCTCGGCGTCCCCCGCCGGGTCGGCGCCGCAGTCGAGGTTCAGCGCCACCGGGCTGCTGGGGGCGTGCGGATGGGCCTGCGGGTCCACGTCGGCCATCGGCAGGAACACGGCGGGATGGTCGGACCAGCCGCGGCCCACGCCGGGCAGGTCGGCCACGGCACCTCGGGGGCCGATCCCCGACAGCATCAGCAGCTGCGGCGTCGCGACGGCGCCCGCGGAGAGCACCACCTCCCCCGCCTCGATCACCTCACCGCTGTGCAGGACGATGCCGTGGGCCCGGCCGCCGTCGACCAGCACGCGGGCGACCGGGATGCCCCCGCGCACGGTCAGGCCCGGCCGCTCGCCGGTGAGGTAGGCCGTGGCGGCGTCGATCCGCACGCCGTCGCAGGCGTTGGACGGGACCAGCCCCGCCCCGGGCGGACCGCCGCCGTTCTTGTCCAGCTCGTCGGGGAAGCCGAGCCTCGCCGCGGCGGTGAGGAACCGCCCGACGGCGGGATGGCGCAGCTCCCCCGCCGCGCGCCGGACGGGGACGGGCCCCCGGTCGCCGTGCGCGGGCCCGGCCATGTCGTGGTCGTGCTCGGAGCGGACGTAGAGCGGCAGCAGGTCGGCGTACGACCAGCCCGGCACGCCCCAGTCGTCGGCGTCAGCGGGGGTGACGCGAGTCCAGTTGGCACCGTTGGTCGCGCCGGAGCCGCCCAACCCCCGCCCGCGCGGCACGATGTGGGAGTTGCCCGGGCGCAGCTCGGCGGCGTAGGCCCAGTTGCGCGGGTGTCGCGGGGCCGTGGCCGCCAGCGACGTGGCGTCGCGCAGCTCGGGCAGCGACCCGAGGGGGCCCGCCTCCAGCAGGAGCACGCGCAACCCCGGGCGGTCGGTGAGGCGGCCCGCGAGCGCGCAGCCCGAGGAGCCCCCACCGACGACCACCACGTCGTAGTTCCGGGCCACTGGGGGAGGATGCACCCGATGGACGATCTAGCACAGGATCTCGCCGATTTCATCTCCGTGGCGCCCTCGCCGTACCACGCGGTGGGCGAGGCCGTCCGCCGTCTGGAGGCGGCCGGGTTCGCCGAGCAGCCCGCCACGGCACCGTGGGCCGGCGGCCCCGGCGGCCGCTACCTCGTGCGCGACGGCACGGTGCTCGCCTGGTCCGTCCCCGCGGGCGTGCCGGCGGGCGCGCCGATCCGGGTGTTCCTCGCCCACACCGACTCGCCGACGCTCAAGGTCAAGCCCAACCCCGACGTCGGGCGCGGGGGCTGGCGGCAGGTGGGCGTCGAGGTCTACGGCGGGGCGCTGTGGAACTCCTGGCTCGACCGCGACCTGGGCCTCGCCGGGCGGCTGGCGCTCTACGACGGATCCACCGTGCTCGTGAACGTCGACCGGCCCCTGCTGCGCGTGCCGCAGCTCGCGATCCACCTCGACCGGCAGGTCAACCAGGGCCTCAAGCTCGACCCCCAGCAGCACCTGCTGCCGATCTGGGGCCTCGGCGCCCCGGCCGAGGGCGATCTCCTGGAGTTCCTGGCCGCCGAGGTGGGCGTCGACGCCGACGACGTCGCGGCCCACGACCTCGTCGTGCACGACCTCACCCCGCCCGCGCGCCTCGGCGAGGAGCAGGACCTGCTGGCCGCGCCCCGGCTGGACAACCTGGCGTCCGTCCACGCCGGGATCGGGGCGCTGCTCGCCGCCGCCGACAACGCCGACGGCGTCATTCCCGTGTTCGTCGGGTTCGACCACGAGGAGATCGGCAGCAACTCGGCCACCGGCGCGGCGGGCCCGCTGCTGGAGACGGTACTGACGCAGCTCGCCGGCGGCTTCGACGCCCGCGGGCCGGTGTTCGCGACGTCGCGCTGCCTCTCGGTGGACGTCACGCACGCCGCGCACCCGAACTATCTCGAGCTGCACGATCCCGACCACCGCTCGCTGCCCAACCAGGGCCCGACGCTGAAGGTCAACGCCAACCAGCGCTACGCCACCGACGCGCCCGGCGCCGCCGCGTGGCACCGGGCGTGCCGCGACGCGGGCGTGCCGACGCAGGTGTTCGTCGGGAAGAACACGGTGCCGTGCGGGTCCACGGTCGGGCCGATCACGGCCACACGGCTGGGCATCCGCACCGTCGACGTCGGGATCCCGGTGCTGTCGATGCACTCGGCGCGGGAGCTGTGCGGCGTTGCGGACCCCGGGTTCCTGGCCGCGGCCGCGACGGCGTTCCTGACCGACCCGGTCTGACCCCTTCACGCGGAGCAGCACGGCCGTCGGCTACGCCGCTCCGCTGCTGCTGACGGTCCAGCGGCTGCCGCAGGGCGTCGCCGTCGGCGGCGAGTGGGGCGGGCATCGGCCACCGGCTCGCGTCCGTCATCGCGGGTGGCCCGGCGCCGCTGATCGCGGCGGCGATCCTCACGAGCACCGGGTCGAGCACGTGGATCGGCGTCTACATCCTGGGCTGCTGCGTCGTCGCGTCGATCGCCCTCGCCCTCATGCCCAGGCGCGCCGCCCAGGATTGACCCACACTGGATCCATGACCCAGGACCACGGCTTGTTCGGACCGGATTCCGTGACCTGGCGGGTCCATCTCGAACCGGTGATGTGGGTGGGCGGGTTCCGCGCGCTGCTGCTGCAGTCGCTGCACCCGCGCGTGATGCGGGGGACCTACCAGAACTCCGCGCTGTTCGACCCGAAGAAGGCGTGGTCGCGGTTCCAGCGCACCGTCGAGTTCGTCGGCACGCGGACGTTCGGGGCGACGGCCGACGTCGAGCGCGTCGCGTCCCGGGTGCGGCGGCTGCACGCGTCGCTGCGCGGGTACGACCCCGACACCGGGTACACGTTCCGCCTCGACGACCCGTCGCACCTGATGTGGGTGCACGCCACGGAGATCGACTCCTACGCCGTGATCGCCCGCCGCTCCGGCCTCCTCGACGACGCCGGCGTCGAGCGCTACCTCGCCGAGAGCGTCCGGGCCGCGCGGGTGATCGGGCTGGACGACGCGCCGTCGTCGCGGGCGGAGATGCGCGAGTACCTGGCCGGCGTGCGGCCCGAGCTCAAGCTGACCGACGAGGCCCGGGCCGCGGTCGGCAGCCTGTTCGCCCCGCGCGGCGACGCACCGTCGCGGGTGAAGCTGGCGATCCCCGCGATCGCGACGTTGTCGCTCGGCACGCTCCCCCGCTGGGCACGGCGCCTCTACGGCCTTCCCGGCGCCCCCACGACGGACCTCGGCACCACGGTGGCGTTGCGCACCCTGCGCACGGTCACGGACCTGCTCCCCGACGTCCCGGCGCCCCCGAACATCCAAGAAGCCCGACGTCTCGTGCGCGGGGAGGTATCAGAACGCCGCTGGACGCCTCGTCTTGTCGGCGGGTGACTTTCCCCGGGGGCACGGTCACCCGCCACCCACCGCGCCGCGCCCCGAGTTCGTGGCCACTCGCGGGGGTCAGGTGCGGAGGGACCTCGGCAGGAGCAGGGCCTCCCGGGGGCGAACAGCAGCGCGTACAGCGGGTAGAGGGGGATGACGTCGGTCAGCAGCGCCCAGCCGACGGTCAGCCGGGACAGCGGCCGAGCGCGGGGCGGGAGAGTGCGTCAACCTGGCACGGCGCGTCAGGGTAGACGTTGTCACCGGCGAGGACACCCGTATTCACCCGAGCGTTCCTGAACGCCCCGACCGACGGACACCCGATCCGGGGTTTCTCGCTCGTGGATCTTCACGCTCCGCCGTTCCACATCTCACGCTGATGATCGTGATCGCACCAGCACTCCCCGTGACCGGCTCCCGGCCCGGCGTCGCCGACCGCGTCGTCGTGCTGGGTCTCGGTGCGGCCGTCGCCTACGCGGCGCTGGCACAGGGCGGTTTCTACGGACGCCAGGCCGTGACGGTGTTGGTGCTGGTGGCCGTCGCGGCCGTCGCCCGTGTCCTGACGCGCAGGCCGGTCGGGCGGGCCGTGGCGATCGCGGCGGCCTGCTGGGTGCTCTTCGCGGGGTGGGCGCTGGTCAGCGGGCTGATCCACGCCGACGTGGGCGCAGCCGTGCCGACCGCTGCGGTGGCCTGCGGGCTGGCCGCGTCGGCGCTGGCGGCGTCGGGCCTGCTCGCGGAGTCGCGGCGCATCCTGCTCAGCGTCGTGCTGGCGGTGGCCGCCGTGGTGGCGCTCTCGTGCTGGGTGGGCGTGGCGCTGCACCTGGAGCCCCTGGCGCTGCCGTCGAGCGGGCTGTGGCGCGCGTCGTCGACCATCACCTACGCCAACGTGACCGCCGCGTTCCTGGTCGTCGCACTGGTGCTGGCCGTGACCGTCGTGCCGCCGGGGCTGCTCACGAACGGACTGGCCGCGGTGCTGCTCCTCGGGCTGGCGACGACGATGAGCCGGGCGGGCGCGCTCGGCCTCGTGGTCGCCGCGGTGGTCTGCGCCTTCCTCGTTCGTGACGTCGCGCGGTGGCGTCGCTTCATGCCGGTGCTGCCGGCCGTGGCGGTGGCGTTCGTCGGGCTGCTGCCGTCGCTGCCGGTGGGCGGGGCCGCGCAGCCGTTGCCGGCGCTGGCCGGGCTGGTCGTCGGCGCGGCCGTGCTCGTCGTTGGCGGACGCCTGCGGCTGCGGCACCTGGCGTTGGTGGCGGTGCTCGCCGTCGCGCTGCTCCTCGTCCTGCCGACGGGACGCGGCCTCGTCGGCCACGCGGCCGCCGGGATCGCGACGACCCGGCTCACCGCCACCTCGGACGAGCGCGCGGACCTCACGCGCGTGACCGCCGCGCAGTTCTGGTCGTCACCGCTGACGGGTGTCGGGCCCGGCCTGCTGAACCTGCACTATGTCGACCACACGGGAGCGCCGGTCCATGCGCAGTACACGCACGACGAGTTCCTCCAGACCGCCACCGAGACGGGCGTGGTCGGCCTCGCGCTGGCGCTGGCCGGTGCGGTGGCGCTCGCGGCGGGCGCGGTCCGCCGACGGACGCCCGAGGCCGCCGCCGCGCTCGCGATCCTGGCCGGGTTCGCCGTGCACAGCGCGTTCGACTTCCTCTGGCACGTTCCCGTCCTGCCGCTGCTGATGACCCTTGCCGTCGCCTCCCTCACCACCGATCGACAGGAGCACGTATGAACATGAAGAAGAAGATCGTCCTCGAGGCCGCCGTGGTGCTGATGGTCGGCGCCGGGCTGGCGCTGTCCACCGGCGTGGCCGGTGCCGCCACGCCGTCGGCCGCCACCGTCGGTAAGCAGAGCCCGCCCGTCGGCGACGCGAGCCCGCCCGTCGGGAACGCCAGCGCCCCGATGCCCGGCTGAGCCCGGCGGCCGGGTCGCCGGACTCCGGCGGCCCGGCCGCATCGGCGTCCACTCAGGAGCACACGTTGTCCCGCGGGCCGGCGTTCGGCTCGACCGTCACCCGACGGTCCTGCGCGGGCAGATCATGTTCGGCGAGTGCCCGGTCGTCGGCGCGCCGACGAGCCGCTCCCTGCGCCGGCCGACGGCGTGACGGCACAATCCGGGCCATGATGTTCCACGCCACCGTCGAGCTCGCCCGCAAGACCGCCACGGGGATCGAGGTCCCCGAAGAGGTGGTCACCGGGCTCGGGCCGGGCAAGCGGCCCGCCGTCACCGTGACGATCAACGGGTACAGCTATCCGAGCACCATCGCGTCGATGGGCGGGCGCTACCTGATCCCCGTCAGCGCCGAGGTGCGGAAGAACGCCGGCGTCGCGGCAGGCGACGAGGTGGATGTCGACGTCGAGCTCGACGACCAGCCGCGCCAGGTCGCCGTCCCCGACGACCTGGCCGCAGCGCTGGACGCCGAGCCGGCGACCAGGGCGGCGTTCGACGCCATGAGCTACAGCAACCAGCGCGCCCACGTGCTGTCGGTGGAGGGCGCCAAGGCCATCGAGACCCGCGCCCGGCGCGTGACGAAGGTGGTCGACGCGCTGCGGTCCTAGAGGAGGTCGGCGGCGTCGGGACGGGCGTTCCGACCATCCATCGCGGGAGCGTCTCAGATTTCGACCTCCGAACCGCCCGGATTCTGGTGTGATCGGGCCCCACCGGGCGAAGGAGCGCGATGATTCACGAAGCAGAGCTGTTCGTGAAGGCCGAGGAGATGCTGGTCGAGGTGATCGGCCGGATCCGCGGGGACAACTGGCGCCTCCTCATCCCGCCCCTGTTCGACATGCCCGGCTCGGACAAGCCCACGCCGCTGCGTCCGCTGGTCAACCAGTACGCGTCCGACAACGCGTGGGTGCCGGACATGCTGGCGGGCCGCTCGATGGACGAGGTCGGCCGCGACAAGTTCGACGGCGACCTGCTCGGCGACGACCCCCACGGCAGCGTCGTCCGCATCTCCGAGGCCGCCTGCGCCGCCGCGCGCGAGGTCACCGACGGCGAGGCCGTGGTGCACTGCAGCTTCGGCGACTTCGCCGCCCGCGACTACTTCTGGCAGATCAACATCGCCCGCTGCTTCCTCGCCCACGAGATCGCGATGGCGCTGGGCTCCCGCGCCTGCCCACTGCCGGAGGACCTCGCCAATGGCATGTTCGTCGGCACCGCGCCCGTGGCGGAGCAGTGGCGGTCGATCGGGGTGTTCCGCGAGCCGATCCCCTACCCGCCGGGGCACGTGTCGTGGCGCGACCAGTTCCTGCTGACCGCCGGCCGCGACCCCCACCCCTTCCTGGACTGACGGGTTGCGGTTCGTCGCGGTCGCCGTCACCGCGCTCGTCGACGCGGACGGCACCCTGCAGCGACCGCCGTCGGGAGGCCCGTGGGGCGTGCGCGCCGTCGTCGTCGATCCGGACGGGCGGCGGGTCGAGCCGGCCGAGGACGTCAGTCGCGCAGGATCGTCTCGCCCTTGACCAGCCACGACACCCCGAACGCCACGATCGCCACGGACTCCAGCCAGAACACCGGGTTCAGCGCGTCGACCAGCGCACGGCCGAGCAGGTTGTCCGACAGCACCGCCAGCACCAGGCAGACCACGATCAGCACGCCGCACACCCGGTAGACGACGTTGCGCTGCAGCTTCCGCCGGGTCGGGGGCCGGGCCGGGTCGGTCCGGGTGAACAGGAAATAGGAGAAGTAGGCGAGCGTCAGGAAGAAGACCCCGGCGCAGACCAGGTGCACGATCCCGATCGTCTGCTGCTGCGCCGTCGGGTTCGCGGGCGATGTCGGGAAGAGCGCCACCCCGATCGCCATGACGCCGGCGAGCGTGCCCGCCCGGTTGTCCTGCGGGCCGTAGCGGTACGAGATGAGGAACACCGCGATCGCGAACAACGCTCCGACCAGCACGTTCCGCATGCCCGTGTAGTAGTAGGCGCTGATCGACCCCGGCAGCCCGGCCCCGTCGACCAACAGCTTGCCGACGAGTAGGACGAACGGCAGCGTGATGCCGATGATCCCCACGGCCTTGCGGAGGCCGAGGTAGGACAGGACCAGCGTGCCCGCCTCGGACGCCAGTGACTCGCTCATGCCGCCGATCATGGACCAGTGCCGCCGCCGCTACATCCCGGCGCCTATCCCTCGACGGCGGCGCGACGCTGAAGGCTGTCGAGGTACCAGAGGTCCGAGGCGCACAGCCCCTCGATCGTCGCTGTGTCGACGTGCTCGAGCCCGCCGAGCCGCACGACCGCGCGCGAGAGCCGCTCGATCAGCAGGTGGTCCGGGTTGGCGCGGTCGCGGGCGTCGTGCCCGTCCTGGTCCGGCCCCGACGTCAGGCGCAGGGTGCCGTCGCGGTGCACGACCCCCTCGGCGTCGACGAAGCCCTGCGGCAGGGTGAACGGAACTTCCGCGTCCTTGCGGGTGTGCTGCGTCACACCGCGAAGACTACTGCCCGAACCGGTCCGCGCGGAGTCCTCGATCGTGGCGTGACGATCACCGGGGCTGGCGGAAGTCGGTCATGATGCTCGGCACGGCGACCACAGGGAAGGTCCGCGTCCGGCACGACGAAGAGGGCTGGGGAGTCGTCGGCTCCGACTCACCGCCATCTCGACCGCCTCCACGAGTTCGAGGCCAGTCGGCGGGAGACGCCGCCGGCGCGGGTCAACAGGTGATCTCCGCTCCGGTCGGGCGCCGAACTCGATCAAACGCGTCAGGCCGGTCGCCGCAGGCGGCCGGCGCGCCATGAGGAGTTCGGGCGGGTTACTCCCCGCGAAACATGCGAGCGCCGAAACGCAACTGCCGGCCGCTGCCCCCACAGGCCGAGCAAAGCCGGAAGGACTTCGACGCCACCGAACCGAAGTGGCGGGGCGAGCCCTTGCAGGCCGAGCAGGCCGTCCAGGGGTGCAGCACCAGCGAAACCAGCCAGCCCAGCACCACGACGACCACGACCACCAGCAGTACGGTGTTCCCGGAGCCGCTGTCGGCAGCGAGCAGCACAACATCCACGACGATCATCCCCCCACGAGCAAGCAGGGCATCCGGACCCCCCGGACCCCGTTCGCCGCGGTCCCCGCACCGCCAACGGAACTGACGATAAGCAGCGAATGCCATAGATATGCACCGCCGAACAGCCCAACGGCGCTCTGCAGGACTCCGCGGAGCACCGCTTCGCTCTGCGGGCCTTCACCGAGATGGATCACACGGCGATCCCGGGCCGAGGAGCGGGATCAGCGGTACGTGCGAAGCACATTCGTCAGCTGCGAGTATCGGGGTGAACAAGCTGAGATCGATTCTGGAGTGAACATGCCTGCCTTTGCTGAACGCTGGCGAATTTCTCCGGCTCCATCGCGGAGCTGCCGAATGAGGCCAAGGCAGCGTACGACGCGTGGCCACGGCTCGACTATCGAATCCGCTTCAACAAAGGAGGCCGTTTATGAGCGGCATCGACCAGGAATTGGTTCTGGCACACTTCATCGTTTCAGACGATGTCGAGCGTTCTCGCCGCTTTTACACCGAAGTACTGGGCGGCACGATGGCTTTTTCCGGAGACGTGACCTACGTCGCGCTATCCAACAGTTCCTGACGCCGCCTAAACAGCACCAGTACGAGATCCGTTGCTACATCCGCGACCCCGACGGTCATCTGATCGAAGTGGGCAGACGACCGACCCGGAGGGGGACTGGTCGCGCGCTCACTGGCCATTGAGTTCGCCAGTCGAGGAACCCGAGTGAATGTCAAGATCACCGGCGAAATACTTTCCATCGAGGGTGGCCGGCCCCCAGACACGGAGCTCCCTACCAGTCATTCCGAGAAGGCTACCAACGAGGTTCCGGTCATGACGACTGCGATCATCGGCACTGGAGGGATCGGATCGGTCATCGCCCGCCGGCTCGCCTCAGGCGAGACCCTGCGGCTCTCGAGTGCCGACCATGAGTCGGCGCGAACGCTGGCTGAAGAGATAGGTCGAGCGGCGGTCGTCGCCGTCTACAACCGCGACGCGTAACAGGGCGCCGATGCCGCCGTCTTCGCGCTGCGGTTTGTCGTGCTGAAGGCGCCATAGAAGAGAGCGCCGAGTCATTGAGCCCTTTCCACTTGGCGTCAGCCAGCGTGGATGAGGACCAGGACGGCCTTGACGAGATCTGTTGCCCTTCGGGGGCAGCAACGGATCTTGCGGAGGATCCGCCAGGCCTTGAGCTGCGCGTTACCCCGCTCGCCGGTCCGCGCTGACGGGCATGGGCGGAGTTCACGTCTCGCTGGTTGCGCGAGAGCCTGCGACGTTCGCCGGTTGTGGGGTCGGCGGGGCGACGTCGTTGTGGGACCTCGAACCGGCACCGCGGTAGCCGTGATCGACGATCACCTTCACCCCGGCCGCACGGAGGACGTCGAGGAGGGCTGGGCGATCGAATGGCGTGAGCAGCTCGACCCCCGGCAGGTCGGCTCACCGTCCGCGACGTCGACGACCGTGGCGAGATCACCACATGAGCCGTGGCCGGCTACCTCGCCAAGTTCACCACGAAGGCCACCGAGATCACCGGACACGCTTGTCTCTCGCTTTCAGGGCCCGCAGGATCGCCGTCCCAGAGGTCCTCGCGCTGGTCAGCGGTCCAATGGCGTTCGCGCATGTCCCCCAGGTCCGGGCAGGGTTGATGTCGTGGTCGTGGTCGTGGTCAAGAGCGAGCTGGCATCAAAAGTGATGGTCAGGTCATCAGTGCGTAATGGGACGGGCGGGCTCGCCGATGTGGAGGCAGATCCCTCGAACTACGGAGGCACCATGCGCGCCGCTGCGCCCGTCCTCGTCGTCGTCGCCGTCCTGCTTGCACTGGCCGGGTGCAGCGCGGAGCCCGTCACACCCGCGACGTCCCCCGCGTCCACGGACTCCTGCCGGGGTAGCGGGTGCAGCCCGACCTACGAGGCCCCTTCGCCGACACCCACGGCAGCCCCGTCCGCACAGGTGGGCCAGACGGTCACGAACAAGGGCATCACGCTCACGGTCAAGCAGGCCCGCGCGGTCGACTCGATCGAGATGAACGAGTCGAGCTATCGGGCGGGCTCGGGCTACGAGAAGTACACGAAGACCTTGCCCGATGCGGGTGGGCGGTTCGTGATGGTGACCGCCCACGTGGTCAACAACGCCCAAGTGAGCCTCGACCTGACGTGCAGTCTGCCGATCAACACGAAGCTCATCGACGCGCAGCAGCGCAACTTCGACGCGATCCAGGATCTTTACAAGATCAAGGGCAACCCGGAGTGCAACGCTCAGCTCCAGCCGGGTTTCGAAGCTGACATGACCTGGGTCTACCTCGTGCCGACGAGCGCATCGGTAATCGGATGGGGGTTCCAGGACACGACCGATCTGTCCAGCACGGGCGACTTCTCAACGGTGCGGTTCGACGCCTGACTGCCGGCCCGGGTCGCTCGCCCCCTTCCTCGTCGTCCTGGCTGCTTCATGGCCCGTACCGGGCGGGTCAACTCTGGAACACCTCGTCGCCGACCCGGCTCCCTTCGATCGCGTGGTGACCTCTGCTGCCCACGTCGGGCCGGGTCGGTGGCGAGGCACGCAGCGGGGTCGATGCGGCCGGTGCGGCCCATGACGCTGGATGCGGACGAGGAAGCCCTCTCGCACGGCGCACCCCTGGCTCGGTGATCTTTCGTCGCCTCTCACTGGTCTGCGGGTTCTGCGCGGCCCGGGGGCGCTGGCCGGGAGCGGAGCGGCAAGGCCGAGCGCGCGGGAGGGCTGCGCCCGGCCCGTCAGAGCCGGCTTGAAGGCGTACACAAAGTCCTCTGGTGGAGCGACTAATAGCGTTTGCGGCTCGTGAGCATCACCTCGACGCTGCGAGCTACTCAAGGCTCAAGGATGACCATCGGTCAGGAAGCACGAATACGTGCGCTCCCTCAAGCCATGTCGGCCCGCCCAAGTCGCGAGCCTCCCGACGGGTGATTCCACTGCCCGATGTCGTCGTGGCGGCACTGCGCGAGCACCAGAAGCGACAGGAGGCCGAACGGCCCGATGCCTGCGAGAGGTGGGAGGACACCGGGTTCGTCCTCACCACCCGGCAGGGCCGGCCGATGTCGCCGTTCACTCTGGTCAAGTACTGGCTCGACGTCCGCGCGGCGGCCGACCTGGGAACGCTGCGCTTCCACGACCTGCACCACTCCGCGGTATCGCTGCTCCTGGCCCTCGGCGTGCCGCCGCACGTGGTCCGGGAGATCGCCCGCCACAGCGACATCAAGGTCACGATGACGGTCTACGCGCATGGTCATCTGGACGAGAAGGCCGCGGCGCTCACCCAGCTCGGGACGGCCGTCGCCGGGACGTTGCCGTCAACGGTTGCCGTCAATCCGCCCTCAAACGACGAGGAAGACCAGTGATCATGCTGCTGACCTGGCGGAAGCGGAGGGATTTGAACCCCCGGACCCTTGCGGGTCTCTCGCTTTCAAGGCGAGTGCATTCGGCCGCTCTGCCACGCTTCCAGGTG
>NZ_JAOPWR010000174.1 GCF_025965585.1 Pseudonocardia sp. | reverse complement strand
GCGCTCTACGGCATGCGTGAGACGGACCTGATCGAGGGCGTGCAGCCGATCCACCCGCTCGACGTCCTGGACTGCACCCTGACCGCGCGCCGTGAAGGCGCACTGGTCATGCAGACCTGGACGCTCTGACCCACGGGCGACTCGTCGCGGTGCCGGGCGCCGGCAGTCGCCACCGCCCGGCACCGGACGATCGTGTCCGCCACGGTGGCCCCCGTCGAGCCGCGTGCCCGATTCTCGGTGGGCTCACGGCCGTGCTGCGTCGCAGCAGCACCGGGCCGGACGCCCTCGGAGCTGCGGTGGCGGCGCGGGGCGAGACCGAAGGCCGGATCAGACGGAGCGATGGGGCTGCACCGACAACCGGCCCGTGCTGACGAAGCCGTCCCTGATCTCGGTGGGAAGGGCTCCGGCGATCCGGCTCAGCGCCGACCGCCGGTCGGGGTGGCTGCCGAGCTGGGCCACGAGCAGGTCTGATCCGATCGACCCGGCGATCCGGGCGGCGTCCTCGTGCCGTCCGAGATGGCTCAGTGCCAGTGCCTGGTACTTCGGGGACGAGAAGTGCTGCGCCTCATCGAGGAGATCCTCCGCGAACCCGGTATCGAACCGGGCGCGCATCTCGAGCAGTCGCATCGCCGCGCGCGGCCGGAACGGCAACGACCGCTTCAGCATCGGCGCTGCCAGCTCGACGGTCGCCGCCGCGTCGTCCGCTCTGCCGAGAAGCAGATCGCAATCGGCCACGGCGAGCTGGGCGTGCAGTTCCTGCTCGAGCTCCAGTGCCCCACCGCCTCGCCGGGCCAGCTCGACGGCCCGCTGTGCGTGCTCGCGGGCACGGTGCACTTGACCGAGCTCCTGCCACAGCCAGGACGTGGTGGTCTCGATGCCGGCGCGGTAGAACTCGATGTTCTCGGCATCGATCAACCGGCGGGCGCTGTCCAGGGCGCGGAGCGCGCCGGCCAGGTCACCGGAGTCCCCGCGGGCGAGCGCGGTGAAGAACAAGGTCTGCAGCAGCGGGCGGAACTCGCCCGCGCGCCGGCACAGCACGGCCGCGCGGGCGAGCACGTTGCGAGCCTCGGCGAACCGGTCCTGGTGTTGCAGCAGCGCACCCTGGTATGCCAGCGCGAGAGCCGTGGTGGAGTCGCCGGGATCGGCCGCCAGTACACGCTCGTAGGCGGCGCCGGCGCCGGCGTAGTCGCCGTCCCAATGCCGCACCCGGCCCAGGAGCAACGTGGCGCTTGGCAACGCCTGGGGTGCGGCTGCTGCCGACTCGGCGAGCTGGGTGGCCTGCTCGGCGAAGTCGACGGCGACGAGTGCGTCCCGGGCGTAGAGCGCCGTCCAGCCCAGTTGCTCCAGTGCTCGGGCCTCGAGCTCCGAGTCTCCCGACTCGCGCGCCAGTGTGAGGGCTGTCTCGTGGTCTGAGCGTGCCTCGTCGTGTCGGCCCAGGTCGCACAGGGCTTGCCCGCGACGCAGGTGGGCGGTCACGAGCTGGGTGCTGTCGCCGCCGGCCTCCGCCGCCTCGATGGCTCGGCCGAGCAACGCCACGGCGTCGGTGTGCGCGAAGGCCAGGTGAGCCAGGTGGGCCGCAGCGAGCCAGGCGCCTGCCGCCCCGCGTAGATCACCGGCCGAGACCAGATGCGGGGCGGCCGCCTCGGGCCGTGCCTCCCAGAGCGCTGCGATGCGGCGGTGCCGGCTGATCCGCACGGGCTCCGGAACGGAGCTGTACGCGACTTGTCGGACGATGTCGTTGGGAAAGCGGAAGTTGCTGCCCGCGGCCTCCAGGAGGCCGGCGCGCAACGCTCGGCCGGCAGGCCCGGCACAGACCTCGACGTCGATCCCGCTGAGCGCGGCGACGTCGTCGAGGGCGAAGGTCGTGCCCAGGACGGCACCATGGCCGAGGAGGAGCGAGACCTCGGGACCGGCGTGCTCGATCCGCCGTGCGACGGCCTCCTGCAGCGAATCGGGCACCGACAGCGTCGTGCCGCCCTCGGGGGAGTGCATCGGGTGCCGCAGCAGCTCGGTCAGGAACAGGGGGGACCCACCGGTCCAGGTGTGGAGCCTCTCGGCGTCGTAGGCGAGACCGGAACGCTCGACGAGCACGACGACGGCCTCCGGGGTGAGTGGGCCCAGCGACAGGTGCTCCGCGCTGTCGCGCAACGGTGCGGTGACGAGCGGGTCCTCGGTGGTGCGCTCCGTCAGCACGACCATCGTTCGGCTGCGCTGCCAGTGATCCGTGAGCAGGTGCAGGCCCTCGATCGTCTGCTGACCGGCGTGCTGCATGTCCTCGATCACCAGAAGGACCGGTTGCC
The DNA here is from genome assembly GCF_025965585.1 of Pseudonocardia sp. Taxonomy (GTDB): domain Bacteria; phylum Actinomycetota; class Actinomycetes; order Mycobacteriales; family Pseudonocardiaceae; genus Pseudonocardia. The sequence goes on along the minus strand of NZ_JAOPWR010000174.1, from coordinate 3,097 downwards.
GGGTGCTGAGCCGCACGAGGAAGCCGCCGAGCGCGTCCAGACTGCGGCGGTGCTCGAGCTCGGGTCCGCCGAGCTCGTAGCCGTCGGGCCCGACGCCGTCGACCAGCTCCGGGATCAGGGCGGTCAGGGTGCCCAGGCGCGGCCCGGCGAGCTCGCGGAGGTCCGCGCGCGTCATCCGTTGCGTCACGGAGCGGACGGCCTCGATCAACGGCTGCAGGTAGAGCGTGCGTTCCGCCTCGTAGCAGCCGACGGACACGACGAGCCCGCCGGTGCGTCCGGTCTCGGCGGCGAACTCGGTGACCAGGGCGGTCTTGCCGATGCCGGCCTCACCGGTGACGATCGTCATCGACGGCGTTCGCGCTGCCGCCGCCGCCCATCGGCCGCTGAGCTCGGCCAGCTCGGCGTCGCGTCCCACCAGGGGGACGTTCTCGCCCTGTGTCGCGGTGTGGGGGCCGGGTCGGTCGGCCACCGGTGTGCTCTCCGCCCGCAGCACGGACAGGAACGCCGACTGGGTGCGCGGCGACGGGTCGCTGCCGAGGTGCTCGGCGAGCGCGTTCTGCAGTGCGCGGAAAGCGACGAGCGCGGCGCCGGTCCTGCCGGCTCGCTGGTGCCCGAGCATGACGATGCGGCAGGCCTCCTCGTCGAGCGGATCGTCGCGCAGGGCATCCGTGGCGACGGTGACGGCGACGTCGTTGGCCTGCAGTTCCAGCGCTGCAGCGGCCCAGCAGATGCGGGCTCTGCGAAGATATCCGCGCACCGACGCGCGCACGTCGACCACCCACGGGTCGGCATGTTCCCCCGCCATGGCGATGTCGCCGGAGAGCAGTCTGGTGGCCTGCTCGGACCCCGTCGACGCGACGGCGACATGACCCCGTCCCAACTCGGACTCGGCGATCTCCAGGAGCTCCACCGCCTCGTGCAGGTCGACGGCGACGTGGTCGGCGACCAACCGGTAGCCGGCAGCGGTGCCGTCGATCCTGTCGCGCCCCACGGCCTTGCGCAGCCTGCTGATCAGCGCGGCCACGTTGCGGTCCGCGCGTTCGGGCGGATCGTCGTCCCACAGAGCCCTGATGAGGGCACCGGTGGCCACGAACTCACCGCGCCGGTCGGCGAGCACTGCGAGCACACGCCTCGCTTTGCCCGGGGGGACCGGTGCCGCTAGGTCGCCCTCGACGGTGAAGGGGCCGAGCAGATGAACCCGCAGGGCCGTTTGCACGCCCGAACACTACAGACGTGCACGGCTGCGGAGGTTTCCCGCACGTGTATTATGCCCGCCCGATCGTCTACTATAGTAGATATCATTCATCTATCGTAGATTCTGTGTACTCATCGGAGGCTTCAGCCCATGTCGAAGACCGCTGTCGTCGCTCTCGGGGGCAACGCCATCATTCGCAGCGGCCAGCGCGGAACGTTCGTGGAGCAGGCAGCCAACGTCCGTGCCATGGCCGCCGCGGTCTGCCGGCTCCGCGATGCGGGATGGGGTGTCGTCATCGTGCACGGCAACGGCCCGCAGGTCGGGAACCTCGCGATCCAGCAGGAGGAGGGGGCTTCCCGGGTACCGGAGCTGCCGCTGTTCGTGCTCAACGCGATGACCGAAGGTCAGCTGGGCTGTCTGCTGACGCTCGCCCTGCACGAGGCGGGTGCCGGTCGGCCACCGGGCGTCGTCTCGCTCGTGACGCACGTCGTGGTGGACCGGGCGGATCCGGCGTTCGCCCACCCGACCAAGCCGATCGGACCTTTTCTCGACCCGGACGTCGCCCGTGAGCTCGCCGGGCAGCGGGGCTGGACGGTCGGTGAAGACGCGGGCCGCGGTTTCCGGCGCCTGGTCGCCTCTCCGGAACCGGGACGCATCGTCGAACTGGAAGCGATCCGGTCACTGGTCGATCAGGGCATGCTCGTCATCGCGGCCGGCGGCGGCGGGATCCCGGTGATCGAGGACGGCCCCGCACTGTGCGGTGTCGATGCGGTGATCGACAAGGATCTCGCCGCGCAGCGGCTGGCCACCGCCCTGGGTGCCGACGCGCTCGTACTGGTCACCGACGTCCCCCGCGTCTTGCTCGACTACGGCACCCCGCAGGCGCGGGCGATCGCCGACATCACCGTCGACGAGGTCCAGGCGCACGCCGATGACTCGCAGTTCCCCGAGGGCAGCATGGGACCCAAGATCCGCTCCGCCATCCGGTTCGTGCGATCAGGTGGCGCGATGTCGGTCGTCACCGATACGGAGCATGCGGTCTCGTCGCTCACCGCACCGGTGGTGGGTGCTCGCGAGCACAGGGACGCGGATCTCGGCACTCGCGTCGTGGCCGCGCCGGTCGCGCCCCCGTCCGCCGACACCGCGGCGAGCACCGGCTCCGCAACCGCCGTGACGTCGGCAGGAGTCGCGCCGTGATCCACTCGGTCCGGTTGTCGCGCGACACCCGCGTCGACTCGGTCGACCAGCTGTCGGGGACCCGCGCGCTGCGCTCGTCCGCGGACGTCGACCTGCGTCGACCGGCCACGGCGACCCCGGCGACGTGGAGATCCCGGTCAGGAGGTCTTCGACGTGGGCGAGCTCGCGGCCCTTGGCGAACGACGGGCCCGGACCTTCGGCCAGGCACCCGCCAGGCAGCGCGGATCGGACGTCGCCGTGATCTCGGTGCCGGGGGACGACGCCGCCCTCGATGCGCACGAAGCGGGCGGTCCTCGAGTGATCTTTGACCGGGCCTCCGCACCTGACACCGTCCGGTCGGACCGTCCAGCAGACGAACGCCGAGCGGGCGACGGAGCGACGGCACGGTCACCGTCGCTCCGTCGCCCGTGATCGGTGCAGGTCGCTCAGTGCGTGTGGTCTCCATGATCGTGTCCGGCGGGCCGGTCGGCGAGAGCGGCGGCCCGGGCGGTGATCTCGTCGGCGGACACGGTGCTGTCGGTGGCCAGGACGTCCTCCAGGGCGCCGAGCCAGTGTTGGTAGTAGTTCCAGCTCTCGCTGGTGGGGTGGCTGGTTTCCCAGGCGGCGATCCGGGCGATCAGTGCGGTCTGGAACTGTGCCCAGGCGAAGGCGCCGGTGTCGTGGAGGGTGACGGCCATGCCGAAGGCCCGGCTCTGCCAGGGTTCG
>NZ_JAOPWR010000169.1 GCF_025965585.1 Pseudonocardia sp. | reverse complement strand
GGAATCGGCTGGAGGTGGCGGAGGAACCAGTCCCGCGCCAGGCGGGCCACCTGCTCCAACGTTCCCGGTTCCTCGAACAGGTGCGTCGCGCCCGGGATGATCACTAGCCGGGTCTCGCCGGCCAGTTTCCGCATGGCCCGGCGGTTGAGCTCGATGACGACCGAGTCGCGTTCTCCGACGATCAGCAAGGTGGGCTGGTGCACCTCGTGCAGGTGCGCGTCGGCGAGGTCGGGGCGCCCGCCGCGGGAGACGACGGCCTGCACGATGCTCGGCCGGTTCGCGGCGGCGATGAGTGCGGCCGCCGCGCCGGTGCTGGCCCCGAACAGGCCGATACCCAGATCGGCGCTGGGCTCGCTGTCGGCCATCCAGTCGGCCAACGCCGTCACCCGCTCGGCGAGCAGGTCGATGTCGAACCGCAACTCCGCGGTCCGCAGGTCGACCTGCTCCTCCTCCCGGGTGAGCAGGTCGGCCAGCACGGTGACCAGGCCGGCGCGGTTGAGCTCGTCGGCGACATAGCGATTGCGTGGGCTGTTCCGGCCGCTGCCGCTGCCGTGGGCGAACAGCACCGCCCCGCGCGGGGACTCCCGCGGCACCCCGAGGTCGGCTGCCAACAGCACGCCGGCGACCGGAATCTCCAGATTCCGGTGGGTGGCGCTCGGGGCGCTCATGGTGACCTCCCTGGGCTGGAGCGGGGGCCCAGAAGGCGATCTTGCGGCTCTCGCTGTACGGGCTGCTGTGGCCGTTCCGGATCGGTCAGACCGTGAACGGGTAGGTCTCGGGGACCTCGCCGGTCTCCCAGAGGGCCGTTCGTTCGAGCGGCTCGACGGCCCGGGTGTCGTCGATGTGGATCACGGCGTCGAACTGGTCGGCCACCCGGGACCGGAAGTAGTGGCTCGCCCGCTCCGTGTCGGGGCGGTAGATGACCCCGATCGCCCGTTCCAGGCGGGCCGCGCGAAGCCGTTCGGCCGCGCGCGTGGCTGTGGCGAAGGAGAGCATGAACTCCTTCTGGCCGACCTGGTGGAACAGCTCTTCGACACTGCCGGGCAATGCCGGGCGGACCAACTTGCGCTGCGCCTCCCCACCCCAGTCGTCGGCGGCGGTGACGGTCCCGGTGTAGGTGGTGAAGCCGAGATTGCGGCAGTCGCCGGTGTGGAGTTCGCGCACGAGCTGTCCCACGTTCAGCTCGCCCCGGGCCGCCATCTCGGTCGCCCGGGCGTCGCCGAGGTGGGAATTGTGCTCCCAGACGACGATCTTCGCGGGTTCGTCGAGCTGCGTGGTCAGGTGGGCCCAGATGGCGTCGAGGGTCTCGACCATGTGCCGATCGCGCAGGTTCCATGACAGGACCTGCCCGCTGAACATCGATCGGTAGTACTCGGCTGCGTTGCGGACGACCAGCGCGTTCTGTTCGGCGTAGAACTGCTCGTCCTCGGCGAGCAGCCCGTCGCGCCGCGCGTACTCCAACCCATGGCGTTGGAGGTCGAGGAGCTGGTCGATCACTTCCTGTTCGCAGGTCTCGCCGGCACCCATCGCGGCGGCCAGCCCGTAGGTCTGGCCGTCGTCGGTGCCGTAATGGTCGAAACAGGCATAGCGCTCCCGGGCCCGCCGGGCCGCGTCGGGGTCCACGCGGTCGAGGTAGGTGATGACCTCGTCGATGGAGCGGTTGAGGCTGTACAGGTCGAGCCCGTAGAAGCCGGCCTTGCGCCGATCGTCGAGGATGCGATCGTTGCGCTCCCGCAGCCAGCCGACGAAGTCCAGAACGGGGGCGTTGCGCCACATCCAGGTGGGGAAGCGCTGGAAGCCGCGCAGCGTCTCCTCGGCGTCGGCGTCGGCGTCGTGGCCCCGGACGTAGCGGTTTGCCCGGTAGGCGTCCGGCCAGTCCGCCTCGACCGCGACGGCGGTGAATCCCTTCTCCTCGATGAGCCAGCGGGTCATCTGCGCGCGGGCGGCGTAGAAGTTGCCGGTGCCGTGCGATGCCTCTCCGATCAGCACGAAATGGGCGTCTCCGACCAGCTCGAACAACGCATCGTGGGACGGCACGCCCTCCTCGGTCGGGATGCCGGCAGATCGGATCACATCGGTGTCGGTGAGGGCCCGCTCCGCGGTACGCGCCGGCGCCGAGGTCGCCGCGGCGCGCAGCAGGTCCCGTACCTCCTCATCGGTGGTCTGGCTGAAGTCCCAGTACGAGGCCCCCACAGCCATGAACGGGGACGGGGTCGTCGCGCAGATGACCTCGTCGACGATCGCATCGAGTTCCTGGCAGGTCGACTTCGGCGCCGCCGGCACCGCGACCACGATCCGCCCCGGCTGGTGCTCGCGCAGCGCGATGACCGCCGCGTGCATGCTCGAGCCCGTCGCCAGGCCGTCGTCGACGAGGATGACCGTCTTGTCCGCGAGCTCGGGCATCGGCCGCCCGTCCCGGTAGGCCTGCTCCCGGCGGAGTAGTTCGCGCCCCTCCTGCTCGGCTACCCGCTGGATCACCTCAGGGGTGATGCCCAGCCCGCGTACGACATCGTCGTTGAGCACGGCCACCCCGCCGCTGGCGATCGCGCCCATGGCCAATTCCTCGTGGCCGGGCGCCCCGAGCTTGCGGACCACGAAGACATCCAGCGGCGCGTCCAGAGCGCGGGCGACCTCGAAGGCCACCGGCACGCCACCCCGCGGCAATCCCAGCACCACCACATTCGGCTGATCTCTGTAGTGGTCGAGCAACCCGGCCAGGATGCGGCCGGCATCCCGGCGGTCGCGGAAGACTCGATCCGGCATCCCTTCCTCCTCAAGGTGGTTGAGACGTCCGTTTCCGCGATCCGATCCGCGTCGGCGAGCCGGACCGTGGGTGCGCTGACGAGCCCGAGCTGCTCGATCTGCGGACCTGTTGCACGGGCCACCGGAACTGCATTCGCCGCGCGGGTCAGGCCGCAGCTGCTGCCGGTGGCCGCATCGACCGATCCTGGGCTACCGAGGGCGGGCGCACCTCGACCCGCCAGAGCCATAGTCGAGCCCCGGGTCGACCTCGCAGGACGACGTCGAGCGACAAGAAGCGCCGATGACGCGAGGTGCTCGCCCGTGGCTACCGGCGTTGGAACTGGTCCTCGATGTCCGGGCAGGGAGTTCTGAGGTCATGCCGCGGGTTCCCGGCTGTCGGGTCGCGGCGAGCGGAGTGTCTGCCGGTCCGTCACCCGGAACGGGTACGGCGTCGGCTGCTCAGCCGGGTCGGCCGAACCGGTGTTCGGAGGCCTCGACGGGGACGAGCGCCACGGCGACGATGAGAGCCACCAGCCCGATGATGAGCAGGTTGATGACGAACTGCTCGAGGCTGGTCCACCGCAGAAGGTCCGTCGCCGCGGTGACCGGCCCGTCGGCGACGTTGACCGCGACACCGTTGTTGAACGGCTCGACCCGAGCGGTGTGCACATCCGGATCGTAGCGAGAGCCGCGGCGGACGTTACGGTTGTCGACCGCCGCCGCCCAGGTCAACGAACCTCGTTTCCGCGACGCTAGTGGTCGAGTTCGTTAGTTCGTCGGGGGTCATGCGGCGGTCGGGAACGTGGTGGTCTGCTCGGTCGGGCCGATCCGGTCGAGCAGGGCGTGGAGGTCGGTTCGGGTGAAGGTCCAGTCGAACGGGATCGCGGCTTGGTTGTAGCGGTCCTGGAAGGCCAGGATGCGCTCGGCGAGAGTGTCGAGGTCGGGGAAGTCGACCGGGCTGATGGCCTTGCGTTGCAGGACCGAGAAGTAGATCTCGACCTGGTTGAGCCAGGAGGCGTGGATCGGCAGGTGGACCAGTGTCGCGGTCGGCCAGGCCGTGTTCATCCGGTCGATGGAGGCCTGCCCGGCGTGGCTGGAGCCGTTGTCCACGACCCAGAACGCCCGGCGTGCCGAGGCGTAGGGCTCGCAGCTCATGACCTTCTCGACGAGTTCGGTGAACGGTTCGATCCCGGTCTTCGGGGCGATGGTTCCGATCACGCGGGCGTGGTGGACGTCGTAGGCGGCGAAGTAGGCCAGGGTCCCGCCGCGGCGGTACTCGAACTCGACCCGGCGGGGATGCCCCGGCCCGGGTGGGCGGCCGGGATGGCGGCGGCGCAGGGCTTGGAGCTGGGACTTCTCATCGGCGCTGAGCACGTAGTCGTCCGGGCCGAGCTCGACACCGCCCCAGGTGCGGGCGTAGAGATCCAGGACACGGGCCGCTTTGGTCTCGAACGCGGAGTCGCGGGGGAAGATCCAGGAGCGGTGTTGCCAGGGTTTGAGCACCGCACCGGCCAGGGTGCGGCGCACCGTCGAGGGCGAGATCGCCTCGACGACCCCGCGGGTGACGGCCTCGAGGGCCAGTTCGGTGCTGCTCCACCGCGAGAGCGGGATCCCGGTCTCGGCGGGCAGGGTGCAGGCCAGCGCGGTGAGCGCGGCGAGCTGCACCGCGGTGAACGAGCGCGGGCGCCCGGTCCGGGCCCGATCGACCAGCCCGGCCAGTCGCTGCTCGGTGAACCGTCGGCGCCATCGTCGCGCGGTGTCGACACACAGCCCCAACTCGGCGGCGATCGCGGTGTTGGACGCGCCGGCCGCGGCGCCGAGCACGATCCGGGCCCGGACCCGGTCGCGGTGCTCGGTGCGCCCGCTGCGCGCCCGAGCGGTCAACACCGCCTCCTCCGCGGCGGTGAGCACGATGACGAACGGACTGCTGACCGGCATCGTCAGGTTGTTTCCCAGCCCGAGGACCGCCGCTGATGCGACACGCCGCGATCACCGGGCCTGCGCTGTGCACGGCCCGCAGCGTGAGCCCACCATCCCGACCGCCGGCTGTCAGGATGGCCGCCATGGCGGTCAAGTTCCCCGAGTCGACCAAGACCTCGGTGCACCAGCGGCTACTGGCCCGCGTCCGCGAGCGGTGGCCCCAGATCGTCGAGTTGCACGTCCGTCACCGCGGATCGTTCACCTACGTCCAGGCCACCACCGAGACCACCACACAACCGCTGTGCCGGTTGCGCTACGTCGGCTCCGCCCACGACTGGCAGGTCGCGATCTACCGGGCCAGCCACGACGACTACCAAGATTCGATCTTCCCGAGCGGGTTGCCCTTTGGGACCTGCCAGGACGCCCTCGACCTCGCCTGCGGTCTCTACCTCAGCGACCTCACCGCCTGGCAGGACCTCAGAGCGTGTTTGAGAAGATCATCTGACGGGCTGGAACGTACGCCGTTGTTGACGGGTTGCCAGGGCGCCGTGGGCGAGTCGTCGGGTCATGGTGTTGATCGCGGCCCAGCGGATCATGGCCTCGGACAGGGCGGGATCACGTTCGTAGTCGCGGGCCAGGCGGCGGTGCGCAGTGAGCCACGCCAGCGTGCGTTCGACCGCCCACCGGCGCGGGATGACAGCGAATCCGCGCTGGTCCGCGGGCTTGCGCACGACCTGGACCGTGGTGCGCAGAACCTGTGTGGCCCAGTCCAGGAGCAGGCCGGCGAACCCGCCGTCGGGGAACACGAACCGCGCCCGGGTGCGCAGGTGGGT
>NZ_JAOPWR010000149.1 GCF_025965585.1 Pseudonocardia sp. | reverse complement strand
ACGATCGTCTTGAACGTCCAGCCCTTGATCAGCGACTGGCCGATCTCGAACGGCGCCACCGTCCCAGGGGCTCCGGCGCCGACGAGGGCTAGCGTGCCGCGGATCGCCAGGGCGTCGGCGGCTGCGGTGAGAACCTGGGGTTTCGCCGTTGTGTCGAGGACGAAGTCGATGCCTCTTCCACGAGTGGCGGCCATCAGTTGGTCCTGCAGGTCGCCGTTGCCGGCCTTGACCATGTGCGTCGCGCCGAGCTCCTCGGCCAGCGTCAGGCGGGAGGGGGAATCGTGCAGGTCCACCGCGACGACGGTGGTGCAGCCGATCACGCGCGCGGCCATGACCGCGGCCAGCCCCACCGCCCCGGTTCCTGTGACGGCGAGAGAGGAGCCTGCGGGCGGCCGCAGCTCGTTGAGGACCGAGCCAGCGCCGGTCTGCATCCCGCAGCCCAGGGGGGCGAGGAGTTCCAGTGGGGCGTCCGGGGCGATCGGGATCAGGCTGCTCTCCACCACGTTGGCATAGCTGCCGAACGATGACTGCCCGAAGAAGTGGGAGGAGATGGGCGTCTCGTCCTCCGCCGTCAGAGCGGTGGAGCCATCGGTGCGCCGGCCGCCGAAGTCCTGGGCGAAGAGGTTCTCGCAGTAGGCCATCCGGCCCGCCTGGCACTCCTGGCAGTGAGTGCAGTACGCAGCGGAGAGCAACACGTGGTCGCCCGGGCGCACAGTCGTGACGGCCTTGCCCACCTCCTCGACGACCCCGGCGCCCTCATGGCCGAGTACAGCCGGTAGCGGCGTCGGGTAGACCCCGTCGCGGACGATCGCGTCGGTGTGGCAGATCCCCGTGGCGACCATCTTCACGCGCACCTCGTCGTCGCGGATGTCGTCCAGTTCTAGCTGCTCGAGAGTCAGAGGCGCGTGGTGTTCGCGAGCGACCGCTGCGGTGATGGTGGTCATGACTTCTTCTCCTCGGTGGGTGGTCGGCGAACCTGGCGGCGGCATACCGCGTCGAACCGACAGATCGGCGCCCCCCCGCACCTCGTAGCGCTGCGATCACCCTTTGACGTGGGTGACGACCCTCAGCGCCTCGGGGTCGAGCGCACCGATCACGTCCGCGGTCGGTCCTGGGATCGGCCGGGGCTGGCAGCCCGCGGACCCCGACGACGGGGGGACAGGCGGGTGATCCAGAAGGACACCGGTCGGCCGCGGTAGTAGGCCGGCGCGGCGATGCGGGGGCTGGACGGCAGAGCGGTCATGGTGATCTCCAGGTGAGCGGAGGCAGCGCGTTGTTCCTGACGGTGCTGAACCGCCAGCCGACGCTGCGGCGGGAGTAGACGTCCACGACTCAGCCTCCGCGTTCCGGTGGTGGGTGTCGTCACGGTCAACGCCACTCGGGGGTTACGGCCAGCCGCAACATTCCGCCCACTGCTAGTGGTACTGCCTGTTAGTTCGTCGGTGTTTCGGCCTTCCAGGCGGTGGGGTCGTTGAGGTAGAGGCCGCACGCGCAGTCGAGGGCTTCTTCGGGGCTGCCGGCGGTGTGTCCGGTGGGCAGGATGCTGTCCTGATAGTCGTCGTGGCTGGCCCGGTAGATCGCGAAGCCCCAGGTTCTTGCCGAGCCGCCGTAGCGCAGCCGACACAGTGGCAGGACCTCACCGTCGTGCAGGTGGCCGGTGAGGTAGGCGAACTGGCCGCGGAAGCGGAGCTCGACCCGTGCCAGCGCGGGCCAGCGGGTGTGGGCGTGCGCGGAGAGTCGCTGGCCGAGGCTGGTCTTGGTGGAGGTGGGCGGGGTCGGCATCAGCTCATCCTCCCGGGTTCAGCCGGCCCGCGCGGGCGGGTCGGGATGTCGGTGCGCGTCGATCCGGCGCAGCAGCCCGGCGAGCTCGGCGCGGCCGAATCGCCAGTCGAACGGGGTGGCGGTGGCGTTGTAGCGGGGTTCGAAGGCCCTCAGCCGCGCGGCCAGGGCGTCGAGGTCGGCGAAGTCGACCGGGCGGATGACCTTGCGCCCGATGATCGAGAACACGATCTCGATCTGGTTGAGCCAGGAGGCGTGCACCGGCAGGTGCACCAGCTGCGCGGTGGGCCACGCCTGGCTCATCCGGTCGACCGAGCGCTGCCCGGCGTGGCTGGAGCCGTTGTCCACCACCCAGAACACCCGCTTGGCGCTGGCGTAGGGCTCGGTGGTCATCACCTGGGCCACCAGCTCGGCGAACGGGGCGATGCCGGTGCGCGGGGCCACCCGGCCCCTCAGCTGGGCGCGGTGCACGTCGTAGGCGCCGAAGTAGGCCAGGGTGGCGTGTCGGGTGTACTCGAACTCCACCCGCCGGGCCCGTCCCGGGCCCGCCGGCAGCTCCGGGTGGCGCCGGGACACCGCCTGCAGCTGGGACTTCTCATCGGCGCTGATCACGTACTCGTCGTCGGCGAGCGCGATCCCGCACCACGTGCGGGCGTAGAGATCGAGCACCCGCGCGGCCTTGGCCGCGAAGTCCAGATCGCGGGGAAAGATCCAGGACCGGTACTGCCAGGGCTTGATCGCGTCCTCGTGCAGCCAGCGGCGCACCGTGGCCGCTGACACCGACACCACCAGGCCCTCGGCCACGGCCCGCGCGGCCAGCTCAGCCGAGCTCCACCGCGACAGCGGCACCCCCCGCTGCTCGGGAGGCTCGCAGGCCATCGCCTTGACCTCGGCCACCACCTCCGCGGGGAACGACCGCGGCCGGCCCGGACGAGGCCGGTCGGCCAGCCCGTCCAGGCCGGACTCGAAGAACCGCTTCCGCCACGTCCCGACCACATCCACGTGCACCTCGAGCCGCGCGGCGATCACGGTGTTCTGGTGCCCGTCCGCGGCCAGCAACACAATCCTCGCCCGGACTACGTCGGCGTGGCGGGCAGTGTAGGCCCGGGACCGCTGCTCCAGCACCGCCCGATCCGCATCAGACAGCTCGATCACATACGGGAACTGGCGGGTCATCACAGACGAGCCTCCGCTGGCACACCGATCACGGAGACTCGGCGCTTCCCCTCGCCCAGACCAGCAGCGAACTTACCCCGGCGTATCTCCAGGCGCGACCACTAGCTGGACTCCATGCGGACGACGATCGTGTGCTCGGCGTTCACCCTGGCCACGTACTCGGCCGTCAGCCCGTGCGCGCCGGAGATGACAAGGTGAGCACCGGCTCGTCGCCCGAGGCCTCGGGTTCGCCGTCGCCGGTGTCGGTGCACCCGGGCGTGGCGGGTGCGGCAGTGATCACGGCGATGTGGCAGGAGTGGACGGTGTCGGGCTGTCATCGCCCGTATAGGGCTCGCCGGCGCTCAAACCCGGGCGGTGGCGGCCCGGGCTTCCCGCGGCAAGCAGGACCTCGTCCCGCGCCAGCGCAGTCACTCGACGAGGCGGTGTGACCCGCGAGTCCGTCGTGTCAGCGTGGCCGGGCAGTGGCCTGAGTAGACAGTGAACACCGGCAGGTATCGGGACTCGGGTTCGGGTGCTCCTGGTCATGTGTGGGTTCTGCGGCGGACGTGTCGATCTTGCTGAGGTCCTGCTGGCCGGGGCGCGGGGATGCGGGAGGGGTCGTGGTGGACGTGACGGTGTGTCCGGAGTGCGGTGAGGTGGCCGAGGTGCTGCAGCGCCCGGTTCTGTCGAGCACCGATGGACCTGTCGAGCTGGGCCGGGTCTGCTGCGCGCGGGGGCACTGGTTCCTGCTGCCGATGGCGATGCTGA
>NZ_JAOPWR010000141.1 GCF_025965585.1 Pseudonocardia sp. | reverse complement strand
GCACCCGCGCAAGGTGTCGATGCACTGCTGGGCCCGTTCCGGGTCGACGAAGAACATGCCGCCCGGACCTGCCGGGCCGGGGGCGGCCATGACCCGCAGGAGGTCGTCGGGCATCTCCGGAGCGGGGCGGAGGAGCTGCAGGTCGGGCGTGGTCACGGCGATGATCCTTCCAGCCGGGGCGGTGTGGCGGGGGCGTTCACCGGTCGTGCGACTCCTCGGCGCCGATCACGGGATCGGTGTGCGGAGGCAGGTTGCCGAGCCAGACCGACTCGGGGTCGGGCTCGACCAGCCACGGCGGGCGGTGGTGCTCGCGATCCTGACGCCCGCCGGCCGCGCCCGTCATCGGCATCGCGCCGTAGCCCGGTACGCCGACCCCGCCGCGACCGGCCGCGGCGGTGCGGCCTGCCGGTTCCGGCGATCCCGGCACGGGACGCGCGCCCGGTTCCGCGAACGGACCGGAGCGGCCGGCTCCCCCGGCCCCGCCCGAACCACCGAGCGGGCCCGGAACGCCCGGCCGTCCCGGACCGGACCCGACGTGCTGTCCGGTGCCCCAGAAGGGGGCGGGATCCCCGCCGGAGAGCACGGGTCCTGCGAGCGGGGGCCCGGCCGGCTCGCCGACACCGCCGTTCTGCGCGGGCCGCGGTGACGAGGGGCGGGCGGAGGAGGACCGGCCCGGCAGGGACTGCGGGGTGGTGGCGGCGTTTCCACCCGCAGGGTGAGGCATCCCGGCCCCCGCGCCCGGGCGGGCGACGACGGAGACCCCCGCGGCCGCAGGGGACCCGCCTGCCGGGGCGACGCCACCGGCCGGGCTCCCGGCAGGCCCGCCTCCATCGGCGAGCAAACCCGCGCCCGCAACGCCCCCGGCCGGGCCGCCGCCGGCCGGAACGCCACCGCCTCGCGCGCCTCCACCGGCTGCCCGCGGCGATGTGACGGCCGCCGGCGCGATCCCGACGTCACCGGGCTTCGGTGGCGGGAAGGCCTGGAACGACGTGGTCAGAGCGTGGTTGACGTTGTCCTGGTAGCGGCGCCCGGCGAGGACGGTGCTGGTGCGCAGCCGGTCGCGCTCCGAGCCGGGGGTGAAGAAGTCGTGCTCGGGAAGGGCCTGCATGTCGTGGCGGGCGCGGATGTGGTGGTCGGCCGTGTCCTCCAGCGCCCGCGCGGCGAGCTCCGCCTGCGCCCAGCCGGTGTCGCCCGGCTCGATCATCGCGGCGATGTGCCGCGCCGCGGCCTCGGCCGCCTCGCCACTGTGCGCCGCGGCGGCCGTCTTCAGTGCGTCGGCCACGCGGTCGCCGACCGTGCGCAGCTGCTCGGCCACCCCCCGGTAGGCGTCGGCCGCGGGCCCCATGGGCCCGTGGCCGACCCCCCGCAGCACGGGCTCGCGGACGTCGGCCTGCCGCATGCCCTCATACGGGACGTCGGTGATCTGGTAGTCGGCCATCGCGGTGCTCCGCCCCTCGTTCGCCCGGACTCCGCATGATGCGACACGAGGGGCCGTGCGCGTGGGCCTTCGGAGAAGGTGCCGGGAACGACCGAGGCGGGCGCAGGGGGATGCCCCTGCGCCCGCCTCGTCACCACGCGCCGGGCTGATCGAGCCCGGCGGTGGTGGCTATCAGCCCGCCAGTCGCGGGTAGTCGGTGTAGCCCTCGGCCCCGCCGCCGTAGAAGGTGTCGGGGTTGGGCTCGTTGAGCGGGGCGCCCCGCGTCCAGCGCTCGACTAGGTCGGGGTTGGCCAGGAACGGGCGGCCCACGGTCACGGCGTCGGCGAGCCCGTCGGCGATGAGACGCTCGAGCTCGTCGCGGTCGTCCTCCACGCCGAAGCCGGTGTTGAGGACGAACGTGGCCGGCCAGATCGCCTTCAGCTTCGCGACGATCGGGTCGTCGGCCTCGGCCAGCACGTGCAGGTAGGCGAGGTTCAGCTCGGCCAGCTGGGCGACGAGGGTCTCGTAGACCGACAGGTCGTCCTCGGTGACGTCGTTGAAGGGGTGCCCGGGGGAGATCCGGATGCCCACGCGGTCCGCACCGATGGCCTCGGCGGTGGCCTTCGCCACGTCCACGACGAAACGCGCCCGGTTCTCGGGGCTGCCACCGTAGGAGTCGGTGCGGTCGTTCACGCCGTCGGCGAGGAACTGGTGGAGCAGATAGCCGTTGGCGGCGTGCAGCTCGACGCCGTCCACCCCGGCGCGGACGGCGCGCGAGGCGGCGTCGGCGAACTCGGCGGCGACACCGGGGAGCTCCGCGGTCTCGAGCGCGCGCGGCGTGGTGTGCGGCTTCATGCCGTCGGCGGTGAACATCTCGCCGGCAGCGGCCTTCCCGGTGGACGAGACGGGCCGCCGGCCGCCGTTGTTGTCGGTGTGCGAGATGCGGCCGGCGTGCATGAACTGCACGACGAGCTGTCCGCCGTCGGCGTGGACGGCGTCGGCGACGCGCTTCCACCCGGCCTCGTTGGCGTCGTCGACGACACCGGCGGTGTTGATGTAGCCCTGGCCGACGGCGGACGGCTGGCTGCCCTCGGTGATGAGGACGCCGGAGCCCGCGCGTTGGCGGTAGTACTCGACGTTCAGGTCGTTCGGGGTGCCGTCGGCATCGGCGCGGTTGCGGGTCAGCGGCGCCATCCAGATGCGGTTGGCGGCCTGCAGCGCACCGGCGGTCACGGGCTGCAGGAGGGGGCTGTCAGAGGCAAGAGGCTGGGTTCCGGACACGTGAGTGTTCAACCAGGTGCCGTTGCGGGCCCTTCCCGAACCACGGCGTGCCGATGATCACGGTTTAGGCTTCTCCAGGTGAATCCCTCGACGCTGCATGCCCGGCTCGTGGTGGACGAGCTCGTGCGCTGCGGCGTCACCGACGCGGTCCTGTGCCCCGGCTCCCGCAACGCGCCGCTCGCCTTCGCGCTGCAGGCCGCCGACGCGACGGGGGCGCTGCGGCTGCACGTCCGGATCGACGAGCGGACGGCCGGGTTCCTCGCGCTCGGGCTCGCCGTGGCGTCGGGTCGTCCGGTGCCGGTGTGCACGACGTCCGGCACGGCGGTGGCGAACCTGCACCCGGCGGTGCTGGAGGCCTCGCACGCCGGGGTGCCGCTGCTCGTGCTCACCGCCGACCGGCCCCCGGAGCTGGTCGGCACCGGCGCCAGCCAGACGATCGTGCAGACCGACATCTTCGGCGGCGCGGTGCGACTGGCCCTCACCGGAGCCGGCTCGCCCGGGCAGCTGCGGTCGCTGGTGGACCGGGCGGTGGCGGCCGCGACCGGGGCGCTCGGATCGTGGCCCGGGCCGGTGCACGTCAACCTGCCGTTCTCCGAGCCGCTCGTGCCCGACGGTGACGACGTCGTTCCCGAGGGCCGGGCCGACGGCGCCCCGTGGACCGCGGTGCCGGCCGTCGTCCGCGAGGCGCCGCCGCTGCCGCTCGACCCCTCCGCGCCGACGCTGGTGATCGCCGGTGACGGCTCTCCGCCCCTCGACGTGCCGGTGCCGGTCGTGGCGGAGCCGTCGTCGGCGGCCTGGCCAGGATCCGTGCGCACGGGGCCGTGGCTGCTCGGCGCCGACCGGCTCACGCCGGCGCAGGTGGTGGTGGCCGGCAGGCCGACGCTGCACCGCGCGGTGCAGCGGCTGCTCGCCGACCCGGACGTCGCCGTGTACGCGCTCGCCGACGTCCAGGGTGGCCCCTGGACCGACGTCCCCGGCACCGTCCGCGCGGTCGGGAGCCTGCCCGCGCTCACCCCCGACCCCGCCTGGCTGCGCCGCTGGCGCCAGGCCGACGACGCGGCGGCGCAGGCTCTGGACAAGGCCCTCGACGACCCCGCCGCCGTCGAGGGCCTGCGCCTGGCGCGTGCGCTCGTCGCGGCGCTGCCCGACGGCGCCCAGCTGGTCCTCGGCTCGTCCAACCCGGTGCGGGACGTGGCGCTCGCGGCGGCACCGCGGACCGGCGTGACGGTGCGGTCCAACCGGGGCGTCGCGGGTATCGACGGCACGGTCTCGACGGCTGTCGGCGCAGCTCTCGCGCACCCCGGCCCGACGTACGCGCTGCTGGGTGACCTGACGCTGCTGCACGACACCACCGGGCTCGTCATCGGCCCGGACGAACCGCGCCCCGACCTGACGATCGTCGTCCTCAACGACGGGGGCGGCGGCATCTTCGGGCTGCTGGAGCAGGGCGCGCCCGAGCACTCGGCCGCGTTCGAGCGCGTGTTCGGCACGCCGCACCGCGTGGACCTCGCCGCGCTGTGCGCCGCCGTGGGGGTGGGGCACCACCTCACCGACGTCGCCGGCCTCCCCGCGGCGCTAGCGCCCGCACGGGGAATCCGCCTGGTGGAGGTGCGGGGCGACCGGTCACGGCTGCGGGACGGCCACGCCGAGCTGCGGTCGGCCGTGACGGCGGCCGTCCACCGCTCGTCGTAGGCCGTTCACCGGTACCGCGCCTGCTTCACCGTGCAGCGCGAACGCCGCAGAACGTACGGGGCCACCCGTCCGCAGGTCCGGCTGTGCCGGGGCGATCACCTGCCGTAACGACGGTTCCCACAACGCCGACGACCCAGGTGGAGCTCCCCAGCACCCGTCCGGCCCCGAGCGGTCCGGTCGTCCCCAGTCATCGAGGGTCACGCAGTGAGCAGGGCAGCGACCATGCACGGCGGTGTCACCCGCCCCGGACCGGCCCGCACGGGCCTGCGGCGCCCGACGGTGCTCCGGGCGGACCTGCGGGCCCCCGCCGGTGAGCTGCTCGTCCAGGCCGCGCTGGTCGGCGTCGCCTGGTGGTGCGTGAAGCTGCTGCAGGCCGCGGACGTGCCGTCCCGAGTCCCCGCCGTCCTGGTCTCGACGGCCGTCGTGCTGGCGTCGGTGCTGCTCGTCGTCGCCGCATGGGTGGGGCGCGACCGCCGGTCCCGGCGCGTCGCCGCCGCGGTCGGCGTCTACGCGATCGTCGCGCTCGTCGTGCGGATCGCCGGTGAAGGCACCCCCACCGGTCTGCAGGTGCTGGGAGCCAGCGTCGCCGTGCTGGGGGTGGTCGGGCTGCTCGCGCTCTCGGTGGCGGGCGCCGCCGACCCGCGCCGCGACCGGGACGTCGCCGTCGCGGTGCTGGTCTTCGTGCTCGCCGGCACGATCGCCGTGGCCACGGCCGGGATCCTCATGCCGGGCGCCGTCCCGCCGGGCGGGGTGGTGGCCGCGGCGGATCTCCTGGCGTGGTCGGGCGCGGGAGCTGCCGGGGTGGTCCTGCTCCTCGCCGGCACCGTGCTCCGGCGCCCGCTGCTGCGCCGCGCCGGTCTCGCGTTCGCCACGCTCGGTGGGGCCAACGCGGTGCGGATCGTCGAGGCGGCTCCGCAGCGGTCGTCGCTCGCGTCGGCGCTGGAGGGTGGCGCGGTGGCGATGATGCTCGTGGCGGCGGTGCCGTTCCTGCTGGCCACGATGCGGACGCTCGCCCACCAGCGCGACGCCTCGTGCCGGCGGCTGGAGGAGGCGGAGGCCGCCATCGCGGGGCTGGCCGAGCGCGATGACGAGCTGCGCAACCTCGTGGCCGGCCTGTCCGGAGCGGCCCGCGTCCTCACCCAGGAGGACGCGGTGGCGTCCCTCGACGGGCGCAGGCTGCTCGTGGCCGCGGGCGGGGAGCTCGAGCGTCTCCAGCGCATGCTCGGTGGCGGTTCGGCCGACCGGCGCGACGCGTGCGTCGGACGCGTGATCCGAGATCTCGCCCTCGTGCACCGCACCGTCGGCCTCGACGTCTGGGTGGACATCGACGGCGACCCGTACGCGGCCGTCGAGCCGGGCGTGCTGGCCCAGGTGCTGACCAACCTGCTGGTCAACTGCGCGCGGCACGCGCCGGGCGCGCGGGTCTGGCTGCGCGCCCGCACGGTCGGATCCCAGGTGCGCATCGAGGTGGCCGACGACGGCCCCGGCCTGCCCCCCGGCGCCACGGCCGCCGTGCCGCGGCGCGGCGCCGGATCCACCGGCAGCGGCCTGGGCCTCGCCCTCTGCGCCGAGCTCGCCGATCTCCACGGCGGCACGTTCACGTTCGCGTCGGGGAGCCGCGGCTGCACCGCGGTGCTCGACCTCCCGCTCAGCCTCCCCGACACCCTCCCGGCCGACCCCCTCCCGGCCGACGCAGTGCCGACGGAGCCCGCCGCCGGTGCGACGGTCGCGGCCGTGGGCGCGTGACGTCGGCCGGCCCACCGGTGCTGGTGGTCGACGACCACCACCTCGTCGCAGCGTCGCTCGCCATGGCACTGCGCGGCCGCGGGATCGCCGCCGTCGCGGTTGCGCCCGCCGAGTTCGTCGACCGCCTCGACCGCCCTGCCCCGCCCGGCGGCATGGTCATGCTCGATCTCGAGCTCGGGGCGGGTCTCGACGGCACGGTGCTGGTGCCGCGGCTGCGCGCGGCGGGCTGGGAGGTGGTCATCGTGACGGGCACGCTCGATGAGTCGCGCGTCGCTGCGGCGGTCACAGCCGGGGCGGCCGGATGGGTCCTGAAGTCCGCGCCCTTCGACGAGCTCGTGGCCACCGCGGTGCGGGTGGTCGAGGGCCGGCCCCTGCTGAGCGACGTCGAGCGGGCCCGGTTGCGCACGATCGCCGAGACGGTGGGCGCGGCGGATCGGCATCGGCAGCAGTGCTGGGTCAAGCTCACGCCCCGCGAGCGGCAGATCGTGGACCGGATCGTCCAGGGCAAGCGCCCGACCGCGATAGCGGAGGAGTTCGTGGTCTCGGTGGCCACCGTCCGCACGCAGATCCGGTCGATCCTCACCAAGATGGAGGTCGGCTCGCAGCTGGAGGTGGCGGCGCTGGTGCGGGAGCTGCGCAGGGGCGACGGGCGGCGCTGAGCGTCAGCCGGCCGCCTCCAGCGCGTCGCGCACGGCCACCATCTTCGCGGCGGCCTCCCGCACCTCGGTGTCCGGATCGGAGTCGGCCACCACGCCGCAGCCCGCAAACAGGCGCGCGACCGGCCCGTCGAGCTGCGCGCACCGCAGCGCGATGCCCAGCTCGCCGTCGCCGTCGCCGTCGACCCAGCCGACGGGGCCCGCGTAGCGCCCGCGGTCCATGCCCTCCAGCTCGGCGATGAGCGCGACCGCGGCCTCGCGCGGTGTGCCACCGACCGCCGCCGTCGGGTGCACCGCCTCGGCCAGCTGCAGCAGCGAGGACGGGTCCTCGGCGGGGAGCTTGCCGTGCACGTCGCTGGCCAGGTGCGAGACGTTGTGCAGCGCGATCACCGACGGGCTCTCGGGGATGTCCAGCTCGGCGCACAGCGGACGCAGCGCGTCGGCCAGGGAGTCGATGGCGAGCGCGTGCTCACGGCGGTCCTTGACCGATCCCAACAACCGGTCGGCGAGCCGGGCCGGGTCGGCGTCGGGTCCGTCACCGGGCCACGCGGTGCCGGCCAGGACACGGGACTCCACCGTGCCCCCGGTGCGCCGGATCAGCAGCTCGGGGGTGGCGCCGACCAGCCCGTCGACGGCGTACGCCCAGCACGTCGGGTAGCGGCGCGCCAGGCCGCCGAGCAGGAAGCGGGGGTCGAGCGGGTCCTCGCCGACGGCGAGCAGGTCATGGGCGAGCACCGCCTTCTCGATCTCGCCCGCCCGCATCCGACGCACGGCCTCGGCGACGGCGCGGCGGTAGCGTCCGGCGGACAGGTGGCCGTCGGCGTAGCGCAGCGTGCCGCTCGGGCGCACCGGTGTGACCGAACGCATCGCGGAGGCGCCGTCGCCGTGGGCGAACTCGGTGACCCACGCGCGGCCGTCGCGGCGCCCGACCAGCACGCGCGGGACGACCAGCACCGATCCCGGCGAGGAGTCGGCGAAGGCGAAGCTGGCGAACGCGACGGGCCCGGTACCGGGCGTCCCGACCTCGTCGTCGACGTCGAGACGTCCCGCGAAGTCCCGCCACCAGCGGTCGGCCTCGGCGAAGCGATCGGGCCCTGACGTGCGGAAACGCGCGACCTCACCCCACCCGACGAGACCGTCGGACCCTCGCACCCACGACATGCTGTGCTCGTCGGGAAGCAGGTCGATCAGTCGGCCCGGGTCGTCGACGAGCCTGGTTCGCACGCCGAACCCGGTCGGTAGCGGGGCGATCGTCACCTTTCCGAGAGTAGGAGGCGCGGGCCCGCAATGCGCGTCCGGCCCTGGAGGCGCGGGCCACACGTTCCCGGCCACCAGCACTAGGATGACGCACTGTGACCACACGCACCCGGGCGATCGACGAGCTGGCGGAGCTGGTCCGGCCCGCCGGTCGGGCCATCTCCCGCACGGCGCCGCAGATCGTGCTCGTCGTCGCGATCGTGATCACCCTGATGGCCGGGTTCGCCCTCGTCGCGGCGGCGCTCGACGACCGCACGATCTCGGGGAACCAGGCCATAGCCCAGGCGCAGGTGCTGGAAGGGTCCACGTTCTTCCGCACGCTGGTGCAGTTCACCGCCGCCGACGGCCAGGCCCACACCCCCGAGCTCGGCGTCTTCTACCCGCGCGGCCTGCAGCCGGGCAGCACCGTGGCCGTCGAGTACGACGTGACGAACCCCGACCTGGTCCGAGTCGCCGGGCGCACCGCATCCGAGGGGTTCCTGCCGCTGGGGGCCGGGGTGCTCGTGGTGTGGGCGATCGCCGTGCCGTGGTCGCGGCGGCTGCGCCGCAGCCGGGCGTCCTCCCCGGGCTGAACGCGACGGGGTGCCCCGACCCGCGTGCCGACGCGCGAGGTCAGCGGGACCGCCACCAGCGCAGGACCTCCTCCAGGGCCCCGGGGACGGCGACGATCATCGTGTCCGTGGGCAGGGGATCGGGGCGGCCCTCCCCGTCGACGACGAGCGCGCCGGCCTCCGTGGCCAGGCAGACGGCGCCGGCCACGTCCCACTCCCGGTAGTGGTCCAGCACAGCCGCGACGGCGTGGCCGAGCGCCACCTGCGTCACGGCGAGCGCCGACGACCCGAGCACCCTTACGCCGGCGTGGGCGGCCGCGGCCGCGCGCGTGAAGCCGGCGGCGTTCTCGACGGTCAGCTCGCCGCAGACCAGCCCGCCGACGGGGCTGCGGGGCGCCACCCGCACCGGCACGCCGTTGGCCCGCACCCCCCGGCCGCGGGCGGCGGCGTAGATCTGGGCGCGGCTGGGGTCGGCGATCACGCCGACGACGGGGCCGTGGGCGTCGACCAGCGCGAGGCTGTAGGCGCACCACGGGAAGCCCGCGACGTAGTTGGCGGTGCCGTCCACCGGGTCGACCACCCACCGGTAGGGCGCCGCCGCCGCGCCGGCGTCGGCGCCGTAGTCCTCGCCGACGACGGGCACGTCGGGGAAGTCGGCGGCCAGCACGCGGCGGGTGTGGCGCTCCAGCGTGCGGTCGGTGTCGGTGACCCAGTCGAACGGGTTGGTCCTGTGGCCCGCGCCCGTCTGGTACTCGCGCCCCGCGGTGGCCGTGATGACCTCCGCGGCGTCGTTGGCCAGCCGTCCGGCCACCTCGAGCGCGCGGGACAGCAGGCCCGGATCCACGGGCGGCGAGGAGATGTGCTGGAGGGTCACGATGCCGCCTCCGCGGAGGCGAGTACGTCGGCGGTCATGTGATCCGAGCGTCACCGCATCGGGTGTCCCCGGTGCGACCCGGAGATGACGTGTCGCCGATCACCGGGCCAACTGTGTCGCCCGACGCGTGCTGTTGGCCCCGTGTTCCACGACCCGTCAACCCGGCGACGGCCACCTGGACGGCGGCTGGTGCACGGTCCACCCGTGCGAGTCGCGATCGTCTCCGAGTGCTTCCTGCCCGTCGTCAACGGCGTCACCAACTCCGTGCTCCGCGTCGTGGAGCACCTCACGGCGGCCCGGCACGAGGTACTGGTGATCGCGCCGGGACTCGACGGGCCCGCCGAGTACGAGGGCGCCCGGGTCGTCCGCATCCCGGCGGTCGACCTTCCGGTCGTGTCGTCGATGCCGGTGGGTGTGCCCAGCCGCCGCGTGCTGACGGCGCTGCGCGACTTCGCCCCCGACGTCGTGCACCTGGCCGCGCCGTTCGTCGTGGGCTACCGGGGGCTGGCGGCCGCGCGCAGGCTCGGCATCCCGACCGTTGCGATCTACCAGACCGATGTGGCGGGTTTCGCGTCCTCGTACGGCCTCGGGCTGACGGCCCGCGCGGCGTGGCGCTGGACATGCCGCCTGCACGGCCAGGCCGACCGCACGCTCGCGCCGTCGAGCTGGGCCACCGGGGCGCTGCGGGCGCGTGGGGTGCCGCGGGTGCACCAGTGGGCGCGCGGGGTCGACACCAGCCGGTTCACCCCCTCCAAGCGCGACGACGGGCTGCGCCGCGAGCTGGCCCCGAACGGCGAGCTGCTCGTCGGCTACGTCGGACGGCTCGCGCCGGAGAAGCAGGTGGAGCGCCTCGCAGCACTGGCCGACGTCCCCGGGACGCGGATCGTGGTGGTGGGTGACGGGCCGGGCGCGGAGCGGCTGCGCACGGCACTGCCGACCGCGGCGTTCCTCGGCTTCCGCGGCGGCGACGAGCTGGCGCGCCTCTACGCCTCCCTCGATGTGTTCGTCCACACCGGACCGTCGGAGACGTTCTGCCAGGCCGTGCAGGAGGCGCTCGCGTCGGGGCTGCCGGTGGTGGCGCCGGATGCCGGCGGCCCGCGGGACCTGGTGCTGCCCGGACGTACCGGCTTCCTCGTGCCACCGCGTCCCGAGGGCGCCGACGCCGACGACCCCGCTTCGGCGGCGGCCGACGCCGTGCTGCGGGCCGCCGTCGTCACGCTGACCGACGACGCCACGCGCGCCCGCTTCGGCGCGGCGGCCCGGCGCTCGGTGCTGCGCAAGACCTGGACCACCGTCGGCGACGAGCTGCTGGCCCACTACGCCGAGGTCATCGGGGCCGCCGCCGCCGCGGCAGCGGCCTGACGTGCGGATCGTCCAGCTCGCGAACTTCTACGGCCCGCGCTCCGGTGGCCTGCGCACCGCGCTGCACCATCTCGGGGCGGGCTATGCCGGGCGTGGGCACGAGGTGGTGCTCGTCGTGCCCGGCGACCGCGGCGCCGACGAGGTGCTGCCCACGGGAATCCGGCGGATCACGGTCGCCGCGCCCCGGCTGCCCGGCACCGGCGGCTACCGGGCCGTCGACCCGTGGCGCGTGACGCGGCTGCTGGAACGGCTGCGCCCGGACGCGATCGAGGTCTCCGACCGGCTGACCCTGCGCGGGCTGGGCCACTGGGCGCAGCGCCACGGTGTGCCGAGCATCGTCATCTCCCACGAGCGCCTGGACCGGCTGCTCACGCAGTTCCTGCTGCCCGAGCCGGCCGCGCGCCGTGTGGCCGACGCGGCCAACACCCGGATGGCGGCGGCCTACGACACGATCGTCTGCACGACGTCGTTCGCGCGGGCGGAGTTCGACCGGATCGGTGCGGGCAACGTGGTGCAGGTGCCGCTCGGCGTCGACCTGACGACGTTCTCGCCGCGCCACCACTGCTCCGACCTGCGCTCCGAGCTGGGGCGGGACGCCGAGGTGCTGCTCGTCCACTGCGGGCGGCTCTCCCCGGAGAAGTACCCCGAGCGCAGCATCGACACCGTCGCCCTGCTGCGCGACACCGGACACCGCGTGCGGCTCGTCGTCGCCGGGGACGGCCCGCGGCGGCCCGCGCTGGAACGCCGGGCCGCCGGACTGCCCGTGACGTTCCTGGGGTTCGTGCCCGACCGTGTCCGCCTCGCGCGGCTGCTGGCGTCGGCGGACGTGTCGCTCGCCCCCGGCCCGCACGAGACGTTCGGGCTCTCGGCCCTCGAGGCGCTGGCCAGCGGGACCCCGGTGGTGGTGTCGGCGAGCTCGGCGCTGCCGGAGATCGTGGGCGGGTCGGGGGCGGCGGCCCTGGACTCCGCGGCGGACTTCGCGGCTGGCGTCACCACGCTGCTGGCAGCGGAGGAGGGGGCCCGGCGTACGGCGGCGCGGGCCCGGGCGGAGCAGTTCGGCTGGCCCGCCTCGGTGGGCCGGATGCTGGCGACGTTGACCGGGTGAGCCGCCTCCGTGTCGATCGAGGATCCCCGGACATGAGTTGGCCGCCGCTCCGACGGGTCGGGACGGCGGCCAACGGGCTCGGGCCACCAGGCGACCAAGCGTGCACAGTGGGCCCTGTGGGTGGTCTCGGCGGCGGCGGACGGTTGTCGTCCCTCGACGCAGACCCAGGACGCTTCGGCCTCGTCGCGGCATGCTCCGCGTGGGTACCTGCCGCTCGAGCCGGGATCACCGGCCGGGGGAGCACACCTTCTCCACCGGTACGCCCGTGGCCTGCCAGTTCTCCCTGACACAGGTGTACCGCGACGCATCCGTGGTGACAAGGGCCACAAGGCCGCGAAGCGCTGAACGGACCGCTGCCCGACCCCGTGGGGACCGTCGCTACGGTCGGCGCCGGGAGGTCCACGTGGCCGAGAACGTACCGAAGAAGCCGGGGCAGAAGCCGGTGAGAACATCGCCGCGGCAGTCGGCGTCAGGAAAGGCTGCGCCCGGGAGAAGGGCCTCCGGGAGGAAGGCGCCCGGCAAGATCGCGCCGGAGAAGGCCGTGCTGGACGTCCGCGACCTCTCGAAGGCGTTCGGGGGCCAGGCAGTGCTCGACCGTGTCTCGGTGCGGGTGCCCGCCGGGCGCGCCGTCGGGGTGGTCGGGCCGAACGGGGCCGGCAAGACCACGCTGCTGCGCTGCGTCGTGGGCATCGAGGTGCCCGACTCGGGCACCGTGCTGCTCGACGGCGAGCAGCGTCCGGAGACCGACCCGCGCTTCCGCGCCGACGTCGCGGTGCTCGTGGACGACCTCGACGTCTTCGGCGACCTCTCCGTGCTCGAGCACCTCGACCTGCTGGCCTGCGCGCACGGCGTCCCGAACTCGCGCGCCGTGGTGGACGCGGTGCTCGCCGACGTGCGGCTGACGGCGTCGGCCGACCATCTCCCCGCCACGCTCTCGAGCGGCCAGCGCAGGCGCCTGGCGCTGGCGTCGCTGCTGGTGCGGCCGCGGCGGCTGCTCGTGCTGGACGAGCCGGAGCAGCGGCTCGACACGGCCGGGCGGGCCTGGCTGGTCGAGCGGCTGACGGCCGAGAAGGCCGCGGGCACCGCCCTGCTGTTCGCATGCCACGACGACGAGATCCTGCAGGCCGTCGCCGACGACGTCGTCCGGATCGGGGAGTGACCCCCGCCGACGCACCGTGGTCCGGCGGAGGCGGCATCGTGGCCGCGGTCGCCGCCCCCCGGTGGCGTGACGTCCGGGCGCGGCTGCGAGGGGTGCGCCGCGCGAAGCGCCCGTCGTGGACGACCGTGGCCGGGAACGTCTACCAGACGCTGCTCTACATCGCGGTCATCGGCGGGCTGTTCGTCGAGGTCCTGCGCAACGCGCTCGGCGAGCTGCTGGTGCCGCCGAGCACCGGCACGCAGTACTGGCTCGGTGCGGCGACGGCGCTGCTGGGCGTCGCGCTGCTGCTGCGGGTGCTCCCCGCCCTGGGCCCGGTGACGGTCGGACCGGCCGCGGCGACCTGGCTGATGGCCGCACCGATCGACCGCGGCTCGTTCCTCGCCTCCCGCTACCGGATCGTCGTGGTGGCCGGGGCACTGGCCGGCTGCCTCGTGGGCGGGGCGGCGCTGCTCGTCGGCCTCAGCGCGGACCTGCGCGGCGCGATCGGGCTCGTCGTGCTCGCGGGGGCCGCCGGGGCGTTCCTCACCGTGCTCGCGGTGTGGGCGCAGGTCCGGCGGGGCCGGGAACGGGTGCTGGTGCGGACGGCGGGCGCGCTGACGGTGCCGGCGGTGGTGGGCATCGCGGTGGTCGTCCTGCTCGAACGCAGCGGCGACGCGCCTGCGGCTCCGGCGGGCGGGGCGGCGACGGAGGTGCTCGTCGGTGTCGCGGCGGTCGCCGTACTGGTCGCGATCGTGGCCGCGGTGCTCGGCCGCACGCGGCTGCGGCGCCTCGACCGCACCGCCGTCACCGCGGCCGGGCCCCTGCTCGCCGCGCTGACGCTGAGCGTCGGCTTCATGGACGGCTCCATCACGACGGGGGTGTCGCGCGAGCGGCGGCTGCGGGCGATCGGCACCGTCCGGTCCCGGCGGATCACCGGGAGCCGGGTCCGGGGCCTCCTGCTCGCGGACACCCGGCGGATGATGCGCGCCCGCTCCGCCTGGGCCACCGCCATCGCCCTGCTCGTGCTGCCCTACCTGGCCTCGGTGGCGGTGCCGCCGCGGGTGGTGCCGATCGCGCAGCTGCTCGGGGCCACGCTGGCCGCGGGCGGCCTCGCCGACGGGCTGCGCGCCGTCGCGGGCTCCCGGGGCCTGCGCCGCAACCTCGGGGGCACCAACCCCGAGCTGCTCGCCGTGCACTGCGTCGGACCCGCGGTGGTGGCGGTGGTGTGGACGCTGCTGGTGGCCCCCGCCGGTGGGTCCGTGCTGTCGCTGGTGCTGGTGCCGGTGAGCGCGATGGCCGTGGTCCTCCGGTTCGCGACGCGGCCCCCGCGCAGCTTCGGCGGGTCGATGGTCGACACCGGGGTGGGGCTCGGGCCGCTGCCGGTCGGCATGCTCATCGAGCTGTCGCGGGGGCCCCTGCTGTTCGTGGTCCTCGCGGGCATCCAGTTGTTCACGGGCTGACCGGCCACACCCGCCCGGGCGCCGTAGGCTCGGCCCGTGAGCCGCGCCGACCTGGACAAGAACCCCCGCGACGTCGCCGCGATGTTCGACGGTGTCGCGCGCCGCTACGACCTCACCAACACGGTGCTGACGGCCGGGCAGGACCGCCGCTGGCGCACCCTCACCCGCGCGGCGCTGGGCCTGCAGCCGGGCGAGAAGGTCCTCGACCTCGCCGCGGGCACCGCCGTGTCCACCGTCGAGCTGGCCCGCTCCGGCGCGTGGTGCGTCGCCGCCGACTTCTCCATCGGGATGCTGCGTGCCGGCGCCCGGCGCGAGGTGCCGAAGGTGGCGGCCGACGCGCTCGCCCTGCCGTTCCAGGACGCCTCCTTCGACGCCGTGACCATCTCGTTCGGCCTGCGCAACGTGGCCGACCCCGATACCGCGCTCGCCGAGCTCGCGCGCGTCACACGCCCGGGCGGACGACTCGTCGTGTGTGAGTTCGGTCGCCCCACGTGGGCGCCTTTCCGGGCCGCTTACTACCTCGGTCTGGAGCGGATCCTGCCCGCGATCGCGGAGCGCGTGTCCAGCAACCCGGAGGCGTACAGCTACCTCGGCGAGTCCATCCGGGCCTGGTCGCCGCAGCCTGAACTGGCCCTTCGCATCGCGAAGGCGGGATGGGGCCAGGTCGGCTGGCGCAACCTCGCAGGCGGTGCCGTGGCCCTGCACCGCGCCCGTCGCGTCTAGTCCTCACAGATCGCTCTCGGCCGCCGAGGCGGACGAGCACCTCTTGCGGCTCGTGCTTAGACTCACACGGACTTCGTGAAACTCTTCACAAGTAGAAGTTAGGTTCGCCTGGCTCCGGCCAGGACGGTGTCCCGACCTAGGGTCGGGCACCTGGTGAGCAAGATCCCCAATAGCCGGTCCGCCGCAGATGATGAGGGTGCACGATGCTCGATCCTTATCTCCCGCTTGTCTTGATGTTCGCCTTGGCCGGGGCGTTCGCTCTGTTCTCCGTGACGGCTGCGCCGTACGTCGGTCCGCGCCGTTACAACCGGGCCAAGCTCGACGCCTACGAGTGCGGGATCGAGCCCTCGCCCGACCCCGTGGTCGGCGGCGGCCGGATGCCGGTCGCCTACTACCTGACGGCGATGCTCTTCATCCTGTTCGACATCGAGATGGTCTTCCTCTACCCGTTCGCGGTCAGCGCGGACGCGCTCGGCCTGTTCGGGCTGGTGGAGATCGTGCTGTTCATCGTCACCGTCGGTTTCGCCTATGTCTACGTGTGGCGCCGCGGCGGCCTGGACTGGAACTAGAGGAGCACTCATGGGGCTCGAGGAGAACCTGCCCAGCGGCGTCCTGCTGACCAGCGTCGAGAAGCTGGTCAACTGGACCCGTAAGTCGTCGCTGTGGCCTGCCACCTTCGGGTTGGCCTGCTGCGCGATCGAGATGATGACCACCGGCGCGCCGCGCTACGACCTCGCCCGGTTCGGCATGGAGGTCTTCCGGGCCTCGCCGCGCCAGGCCGACCTGATGATCGTCGCGGGCCGCGTGAGCAACAAGATGGCCCCGGTCCTGCGCCAGATCTACGACCAGATGCCCGAGCCCCGCTGGGTGCTCGCGATGGGCGTCTGCGCATCGTCGGGCGGGATGTTCAACAACTACGCGGTGGTGCAGGGCGTCGACCACGTCGTGCCCGTCGACATGTACCTGCCTGGCTGCCCGCCGCGCCCGGAGATGCTCATGGACGCGATCCTCAAGATCCACGCCAAGATCATGGACGAGCCGCTGGGCGCCAAGCGGGCCGCCGAGCTCGCCGAGAGCGGCCACAAGACGGAGATGGTCCCGTCGTCGATCAAGTACGCGAAGAAGAAGTGATGGCTGACGACACCGAAGGCACCTCCAAGGAGAGCGCCGAGCCCACCGGCGGCGAGCAGTCCTCGGCCGAGGCGGGCGGCGCCGACACCGCGACACAGCGCGCGGCAGGCGGCGAGGCCCCGGAGAGCGGCGAGGTCGAGCAGGCGGCCCTCGGCGACGAGGCCGCCGAGGGCGGCACGCGCCCGGCCCCCATGCGCGCCCGCGAGGGCATGTTCGGCATCCACGGCACCGGCGACACGTCCGGCTTCGGCGGCCTGCGCCTGCCCGGCTACGCCCCCGCTCCCGCGGAGCGCCCGTTCGGCGGCTGGTTCGACGAGTTCGCCGACGACCTCGCCGAGGCGCTCGCCGAGCGTGGCGTGGCCCGCGGCGCGGTGCAGCAGATCACCATCGACCGCGGCGAGATCACGTTCTACGTGCAGCGCGAGCGGATCCTCGACATCTGCCGCACCCTGCGCGACGACGAGGGACTGCGTTTCGAGCTGTGCTCGTCGATCTCCGGTGTCGACTACGGCGCGGAGGTGGACCAGCGGCTGCACGTCGTCTACCACCTCACGTCGATGACCTACCGCCGCCGGATCCGGCTGGAGGTCGCCCTCGACGTCGAGGACCCGCACCTGCCGAGCGTGGTGGAGGTCTACCCCACCGCAGACTGGCACGAACGCGAGGCGTGGGACATGTTCGGCGTGATCTTCGACGGTCACCCCGCGCTGACCCGGATCCTCATGCCGGACGACTGGGACGGGCACCCCCAGCGCAAGGACTACCCGCTCGGCGGGATCCCGGTGGAGTACAAGGGCGCGGAGATACCCCCGCCCGACGAGCGGAGGTCCTACTCATGACCGACGTCCACGACGGCCCGGCGGCCCCGGCCACGCCCGCCGAGGAGCGCCGCACCACCGAGGGGCCGGTCTACACCGTCACCGGTGGCGACTGGGACACCCTCATCGACGAGGACCACGACGACCGCATCGTCATCAACATGGGTCCCCAGCACCCGTCCACGCACGGCGTGCTTCGGCTGGTGCTGGAGCTCGAGGGCGAGACGGTGCAGCAGGCCCGGTCGGTCATCGGCTACCTGCACACGGGCATCGAGAAGAACTGCGAGTACCGCACCTGGACCCAGGGCGTCACCTTCATCACGCGCGCGGACTACCTGGCGCCGCTGTTCAACGAGGCCGGCTACTGCCTGGGCGTCGAGAAGCTGCTCGGCATCGAGGTGCCGCGCCGTGCGCAGGTCGCCCGGGTGCTGCTCATGGAGCTCAACCGGATCGGCTCGCACCTGGTGTGCCTGGCCACCGGCGGCATGGAGCTCGGCGCGCTCACCGGCATGACGGCCGGGTTCCGTGAGCGTGAGGAGGTGCTGCACCTGCTGGAGTTCCTCACCGGGCTGCGCATGAACCACGCCTACATCCGCCCCGGCGGTCTCGCGCAGGACTTCCCCGAGGGCTGGGCCGAGAAGGTCACCGACTTCATCAAGGTGATGCGAAGCCGGCTCCCGGACTACGACAAGCTGCTCACCGGCCAGCCCATCTGGCGCCAGCGCCTGGAGAACGTCGGCTACCTGCCGCTCGACGGCTGCCTCGCCCTCGGCGCCACGGGCCCGATCCTGCGCGCGGCCGGTCTGCCCTGGGACCTGCGCAAGGTCGAGCCGTACTCCGGCTACGAGGAGTACGACTTCGAGGTCCCGACGGCCACCGAGGCCGACTGCTACGCGCGCTACCGCCTGCGCGTCGCAGAGATGCACGAGTCGCTCAAGATCGTCGAGCAGGCCGTGGCGAAGATGGAGCCGGGCCCGGTGATGGTCGCCGACCAGAAGGTGGCCTGGCCCGCGCAGCTCTCGGTCGGCTCGGACGGCATGGGCAACACGCTCGAGCACGTCCGCAAGATCATGGGTCAGTCGATGGAGTCGCTGATCCACCACTTCAAGCTGGTCACCGAGGGCTTCCACGTGCCGCCCGGGCAGGTCTACTCGGCGATCGAGTCGCCGCGCGGCGAGCTCGGCTTCCACCTGGTGTCCGACGGCGGCACACGCCCCGTGCGCGTGCACGTGCGCGACCCCAGCTTCGTGAACCTGCAGACGATGCCGGCGATGAGCGAGGGCGGCATGGTCGCCGACGTGATCGCCGCCGTCGCCAGCATCGACCCCGTCATGGGAGGCGTGGACCGATGACGTTGCCCGAAGGCACCCCGGAGACGAACGGCCCGGTGGTCGCGCCCGAGGAGGTCGTGTGGGACGGGCCGGCCGACCAGCCGATCGTCTCGCCGCTCTTCGACGAGGTCACCCGGCAGCGGTCGAAGGAGATCATCGCCCGGTACCCGCAGTCGCGCTCGGCGCTGCTGCCGTTGCTGCACCTCGTGCAGTCGGTGGAGGGGTTCGTCAGCCAGGACGGCATCCGGTTCTGCGCCGACGAGCTGGAGCTGACCACCGCCGAGGTCTCCGCGGTGGCCACCTTCTACACGATGTACAAGCGCACCCCCTGTGGCGAGCACATCGTCAGCGTCTGCACCAACACGCTGTGCGCTGTGCTCGGCGGCGACGACATCTACGAGCGGCTGACGACGAAGCTCGGGGTCGGCCACGAGGAGACGGCGGGCGAGCCGGGAACCACCGGGTCGATCACGCTGGAGCACGCCGAGTGCCTCGCGGCCTGCGACCTCGCCCCGGTGCTGCAGGTGAACTACGAGTTCTTCGACAACCAGACTCCTCGGTCCGCCGAGGCCCTGGTGGACGCGCTGCAGCGCGGCGAGAAGCCGCACCCCACCCGTGGCGCCCCGCTCACCGACTTCAAGACCGTGGAGCTGGAGCTGGCCGGGATCTTCCCCGACCTCGAGCGCAGCGTGGAGGGCCCGTCCACGGCGCCCGAGACGATGCGCGGCGCGGCGTTGGCCACCGAACGGGGCTGGGCCGCACCCGCGATGCCCGACACCCCGCCCGCACCGCCTGCCCTTCCGGAGAAGAGATGACCGCCGACGTTCTTCCTCCCGCGGAGGCGCAATCATGACCGATCAGTTGACCCCCGTCCTCACCCGGCGCTGGCAGAGCCCGCGTTCGTGGTCGATCGACACCTACGAGCAGACCGACGGCTACCAGGCCCTGCGCCACGCGCTCACGGCCCACCCCGACCAGCTCATCCAGCTCGTCAAGGACTCCGGCCTGCGCGGCCGCGGTGGCGCGGGCTTCCCCACGGGCATGAAGTGGAGCTTCATCCCGCAGGGCCCGACCGGCCCCGGGGCCAAGCCCAAGTACCTCGTGATCAACGCAGACGAGGGCGAGCCGGGCACCTGCAAGGACATCCCGACGATGATGGCCGACCCGCACTCGCTCATCGAGGGCTGCGTCATCACGAGCTACGCGATCCGCGCGAACTTCTGCGCGATCTACATCCGCGGGGAGGCGCTGCACCCCATCCGCCGGGTGCGCAACGCCGTGAACGAGGCCTACGCCAAGGGCTACCTCGGCAAGAACATCCTCGGCTCGGGCTTCGACCTCGACATCGTGGTGCACGCCGGCGCGGGCGCCTACATCTGCGGCGAGGAGACGGCACTGCTCGACTCGCTCGAGGGTCGTCGTGGTCAACCCCGCCTCAAACCTCCGTTCCCGGCCACCTCGGGGCTCTACGCGTCGCCCACCGTGGTGAACAACGTGGAGACCATCGCGTCGGTTCCCTCGATCGTGCAGGGCGGCAGCGACTGGTTCCGCGAGATGGGCAGCGAGAAGTCGCCCGGCCCGAAGATCTACTCGGTGTCCGGCCACGTCGAGAAGCCCGGCCAGTACGAGGCTCCCCTCGGCATCACTCTGCGGCAGCTCCTGGAGCTCGCCGGCGGCATGAAGGGCGGCGTCCCGCTGAAGTTCTGGACGCCGGGCGGCTCGTCCACCCCGCTGTTCACCGCGGAGCACCTCGACGTCCCCCTCGACTTCGAGGGCGCGGCAGCCGCGGGGTCGATGCTCGGCACCACCGCGGTGCAGGTCTTCAACGAGACCGTGTCCGTGCCGTGGGCGGTCATGAAGTGGACCGAGTTCTACAAGCACGAGTCCTGCGGCAAGTGCACCCCGTGCCGCGAGGGCACCTACTGGCTCGTGCAGATCCTCGAGCGACTGGTGCACGGCGAGGGCCGCGCCGCCGACGTCGAGACCATGCTCGACATCTGCGACAACATCCTGGGCCGGTCGTTCTGCGCCCTCGGTGACGGCGCCACGAGCCCGATCACCAGCGCGATCAAGTACTTCCGCCAGGAGTTCCTGGACCTGTGCGCGGCCCAGCCCGGTGCCGCCACCCCCGAGCCCGCCGGAGCGATGGCGTGACCCTGACTCAAGACTCCGAGGCGGACACGACGCCCGTCCCCGAAGGGCATGTGCGGCTGACGATCGACGGCCAGGTCGTCGACGCCCCCCAGGGCGAGCTGCTGATCCGCACCTGCGAACGGCTCGGGATCATCGTCCCGCGCTTCTGCGACCACCCTCTGCTCGACCCGGCGGGCGCCTGCCGCCAGTGCCTGGTCGAGGTGGAGATGGGCGGGCGGCCGATGCCCAAGCCGCAGGCCAGCTGCACGATGACGGTCGCCGACGGCATGGTCGTCAAGACGCAGCGCTCATCGGCGGTGGCCGAGAAGGCCCAGGCCGGCGTCATGGAGCTGCTGCTCATCAACCATCCGCTCGACTGCCCGATCTGCGACAAGGGCGGCGAGTGCCCCCTGCAGAACCAGGCGATGACGAGCGGGCGCACGGAGAGCCGGTTCGTCGAGACCAAGCGGACCTTCCCCAAGCCGCTGCCGATCTCCTCGCAGGTGCTGCTCGACCGCGAGCGCTGCGTGCTCTGCCAGCGCTGCACGCGCTTCTCCGAGCAGATCGGCGGCGACCCGTTCATCGAGCTGCTGGAGCGCGGCTCCGAGCAGCAGATCGGCGTGGCCGACGACAAGCCGTTCCAGAGCTACTTCTCGGGCAACACCATCCAGATCTGCCCGGTCGGCGCGCTCACCAGCTCCGCCTACCGGTTCCGCTCCCGCCCGTTCGACCTCGTCTCCACCCCGGGTGTCTGCGAGCACTGCTCGTCGGGCTGCTCGCAGCGCGTCGACTCCCGCCGCGGCACGGTCATGCGGCGGATGGCGGGCAACGAGGCCGAGGTCAACGAGGAGTGGACCTGTGACAAGGGCCGCTTCGCGTTCCGCTACCTCGCCTCGAAGGACCGCATCACCCGCCCGATGGTCCGCGGCGCCGACGGCGTGCTCGCCGAGACGTCCTGGACCGAGGCCCTGACGGCCGCGGCTCACGGCCTCGCACAGGCCCGCGAGGGCGGCATCGGTGTCCTGGCCGGCGGCCGCCTGACCGTCGAGGACGCCTACGCCTACGCCAAGTTCGCGCGCGTCGCGGCCGGAACCAACGACGTCGACTTCCGGGCCCGCCCGCACTCGGCCGAGGAGCTGGACTTCCTCGCCGCGCACGTCGTCGGCCAGGGTCCCGAGGTGCTGGACTACACGCGCCTCGAGGCCGCGCCCGCGGTGCTCTGCGTCGCGTTCGAGCCGGAGGAGGAGTCGCCCATCGTCTTCCTCCGCCTCCGCAAGGCGGCCCGCAAGCACGGCCAGAAGGTGTTCCACCTCGGCCAGTGGACGACGCCGGCCGTCGAGCGCACCTCCGACGAGACGGGCGCCGCGTCCCCGGCCGCCAAGGACAACCTGATCCCGGCCGTCCCGGGCGCGGAGGCGGCCGTGCTGGCCGACCTCCCCGCGCACGTGATCGAGGCCCTGACCGGCGGCGGGGTCGTCCTCGTCGGCGAGCGGGCCGCAGAGGTCCCCGGGCTCTACTCCGCGGTGTCGGCGCTGGCCGCCCGCACCGGTGCGGCCGTCGGCTGGGTCCCGCGCCGGGCCGGTGAGCGCGGCGCCGTCGAGGCGGGTGCGCTGCCCTCGCTCCTGCCGGGTGGTCGTCCGGTCGCCGACGGCGGCCCGCTCGCCGACTACTGGGGTGTGGCTGGGCTGCCGGCCAAGCCGGGCCGG
>NZ_JAOPWR010000118.1 GCF_025965585.1 Pseudonocardia sp. | reverse complement strand
ACGAACGCGTCGATCGATCGCACGCCGAGCGCGCGGGCGACGGAGACGCGGTGGTGCCCGTCGCGGACGAAGTGCACCCGGCCCACCCGGTAGACCTCGATCGGGGGGACGATCGCGCCGGCCCGGCCAGCCCGGTCGAGAGCTTCCCACCTCTGCCGGTCGACCGGCCGGCGCGGGCGGAACCAGCGGTCGAAGTCGCCGACGCGACCGACGCTGCCGAGGATGGTGTCGACGTCCACGCTGTGGAGGCCGAGGGCGCGCTCGCCAGTGCAGGGGAGTGCGCCGACGACGTCGTCGAAGGCGAGCAGCTCGGACTCGTGCGCGGGCTGGAGGTACAGCCGGCGCGCGACCCGCGACCATGCCTGCCGGCGCCGCACGCGGGCGAAGTCGTCCGCGGCGTCGGCGATCAGGAAGCCGGTGCTCACGGTGGCCTCACCCGGCGCGGTCACGGCAGGGCGCCACCATGAGCTGCCCCCGGCGCCGCTCGCGCGACGGCTCGGCGCGCACGAGCCCCTCGCCCGGCGCCGATCCCGGAGTCGGCTCAGCCGTTGCCGACACCGTTGGTGGGGCGGGCGAGACGGTGATGGCCGAGGCGACATCGTCGTGGCCGTGGCCCGACGCGATCGCCCGCTGCCAGCGGTCGAGCAGGGCGGCGGTGAGTGGGAGCTCCACTCCGCTGTGGTGAGCGGCCTCGGCGGCGAGCGTGGCGTCTTTCGCCGCGTGCTGAAGGGGGAAGCCGGGGGCGAAGTCGGCGTCCATCATGGCGGTGGCTTTGGCGGTGGCGTACGGCGAGGCCAGCGGGCCGCCGGCGATGGTCGCCACGAACAGGTGCGGGTTCAGCCCCAGGGCGCTGCTGAGGGTGAGGGTTTCGGCCATTCCTTCGACCAGGACCGACAGCCAGTTGTTGAGCGCGAGCTTGAGCCGGCTGCCGTCACCGACGTGCTCCAGCCACAGGATCTGTCGTCCGAGGACCTCGAAGACGGGTTCGAGGCGTGATCGGGCAGATCGTGCGCCGGCGGCGAGGACGACCAGCTGCCCGTTCTCGGCCGGCTGCGAGCTGCCCGATACCGGGGCGTCGACGAAGGCCACCCGGTGTCGGGCCGCCAGGTCGGCGAGCCGGTCGGCCCACTCGACCCCGACCGTGCTCATCTGGACCCAGATCGCGTCCGGCGGAAGCGCGGACAGCGCGCCGTCCGGTCCGGTCATCACCTGTTCGACGGCGTCGCCGTCGGTGAGCATGGTGATCAGCACGTCGGCGTCGGCCGCCGCGGCCGCCGGCGAGGACGCCAGGAGCGCCCCCTCGGCGAGGAGCCCCTCGGCCTTGGCCGGGGTGCGGTTCCAGACTCGTACGTGCATCCCGGCGCGGAGCAGGTTGCGGGCGATCGGGGCCCCCATGGTCCCGGTGCCCAGCACCGCGACTCGGCGTCCGGCGACGGTACGTGCATCTGCGGTCATCACACACTCTCCGGGGACGGCCCGCTGACCCGGACGGCGGTGGCCATGATGGTGTCGATCTCGGCGAGGTCGCCGGCGCTCAACGTGACGTCCGCAGCGGCCAGGCTGTCCTCGACGTGCCGGGCCTGCCTGGCGCCGACGATGGCCACGTGCACGGCGGGGTTCGCCAACGTCCAGGCGATGGCCAGCTGGCTCACGGTGATGCCGCGGTCGGCGGCGAACTTCTCCAGCGCGCGCACCGCCGCCAGGTTGTGCTGGTAGCCCTCGCCGGTGAACACCGTGCTGGTGGCCCGCCAGTCGTCGTCGGCGAACGTGGTGTCCTCGGTCATCGTGCCGGTGAGCAGGCCGTGGGCCAGCGGTCCGTAGACAAGTACGCCGAGGTCGTGCTCGCGGGTGTAGGGCAGCACCTCGTCCTCGATCTCGCGGCGGAACAGGTGGTAGGGCGGCTGCAGCGTCTCCACCGGCAGGGTCGCGGCGAACTCGGCCATCTGAGCGGCGTCGTAGTTGGACACCCCCACGTGGCTGATCTTGCCCTCGGCGACGAGCTCTCCCAGGGCGCCCGCCGTCTCGACGGCCGGAACTGTCGGGTCGGGCCAGTGCACCTGGTAGAGGTCGATGTGATCGACCCCCAGAGCCTTCAGGCTGGCGTCGACGCCTGCGCGCAGCCAGCGGGGGCCGGCGTCGCGCACCACGCCGTCGTCGGTCATCCGCAGCCCGCCCTTGGTGGCGATCACGAGCTGATCCCGGTCGTGGGTCAGCTCGCTGCGCAGGGCCGTGCCGAGCAGCCGCTCGGACGCGCCGAACCCGTAGGCCTGCGCGGTGTCGAAGAAGGTGACACCCAGCTCGCGGGCCCGGCGGATCGCTGCGAGGGCCGCGGCCTCGTCGAACCGGCCCCAGTCCCCGCCCAGCTGCCAGGTTCCGAATGCGATCCGGGAGACCCGCAGCCCGGTGCGGCCCAGTGTGGTGGTCCTCATCGCTGCCTCCATTCAAAACTGAACGTCTAGTTTTGAAATAAGGCTAGCTCGGATTCCGCTCGTCCATCCGTGACATCGGTCTCAGCGAGCCAGGCCGCGCATGGCGACGTCGACGATCGCGTCGGCGGCCGCGTCGTCGAGCGGCGCATGCCCGGCGACCAGCCGGTACATCGCCGGCCCGAAAACGAGGTCGATCGCGGCCTCGGGGTCGGCGTCGGGGGACAGCTCGCCCCGTGCCACCCCGCGGTCCCAGATCGCCCGCACCAGTTGCCGCCGAGAACCCACCAGCCGATCGCGCAGCTCCACCGCGACCTCCGGGTCGAACTGCGCCTCGCCGACGAGCTGGGCGAAGACCCGGCCGCTCGAGCCGGCGTAGAAGCGGATCAGACCCCGCAGCGCGAGACGGAAGTCCTCGTGCGCGGAGCCGGTATCGGGATCGGCTGACTCGACCAACATCTCCGACAGGAACGCCTCGATGGCCACCGCGTACTTGTTGGGCCACCATTTGTAGATCGTCGCCTTGCTCGCCCCGCTCCGGCGGGCGATCTCCTCGGTGGTCATCGCGCGCAGACCGACCTCGAGCATCAACTCCGACGTGGCCCGCAGCACCGCGGCGCGAGATTGTTCGCTGCGGGGGCGGCCTGGGCGGGCTCGTGCCTGACTCTGCTCGGTAGGACCAACGGGCATGGGGGACCCTCGCTCACAGTGATACTGACCGTTCAGTTTACATCTGTGGGGCCGATGCCGCCGCCAGGTGGCCATCGAGGTCGACCCGACGCTCCCGACGGGGTGGCGTCGCCCGCAGGCACGGTTCCTGAGCCACACCGACGGATCCGCGTAGCTCGTCGAGGACGAACCACGGGTCGATCACGTGAGCGCCCCACGAAGTCACCTGCGATGACCTTCTCGGCCGGCGAGCAGCTGGGAAGTACAGCTACGGCAGCTGCCGACACCACCTCCCCAGGATGCCGGGCAGTCCGTGGGCCCGGGCTTGCTCGTGCCGCCATGTCGAGCCACGCTGGGTAGGTGAGTGAGAAGACGGTCCAACTGGCCCTTGACGACTCGGGGGTGGCGACAGACCTTCCTCGTCCCGAGCACCCTCGGGATGAGGTGCAGCAGGTTCCCTACCGACCGGTCCAGTTCCGCGACGACGACCTGCCGACCGCCCTCGAGCGGTCCGCTGCGTGGCTGCGGGCGGCGCAGCAGTGGCTGGGCGAGCCGCTTGATGTGATAGCGGTCCATCTCGACTATGACGACCGCGCCGGCTCCGCGTACTACGAGGTCAAGTTGCTCTGCAATGAGGAGGACCTCGCGGGGGCACCGCTCGCGGTCCAACGCGCCGAGCTGACCGCAGACATGCCCCTGAGCTGACTCGGCCGCCTTCCCGGCGGTACTGATCTGCGGACCGAACGATGTCGTCGAGCTCGACGGGAAGACCCGCGTGTGCCGATCGCGGCTGAACCGACTGCGCCTGGGCGGCAACCAGGGCTGACCGCGCGTACCTGTCCGTCCGACTTCCGTCCCGATGGCCCGGTCGTTCGACCCCTGATCACCCATCCACTGCACGAATCCACGCCGATGGCCTGCTCACGACGGCTGAGCCGAGGCGGTGACGGCGGCGTCTTCGGCTGCTTGCTTCCGGCTACCGGGTACTCGAAGTTCGGGCCAGTGGGAGGGCGGGTCTGAAGGTGGCCGTGAAGACGTGGCAGCGCGGCGCGGTGATGCTCGAGCGGTACTGACAGTTCGGCTGGCGGCCGTCCGTAGCCAGTGAACGTCCTTGCCCGGCCGCGCGTCGATCAACGTCTACAGGAGGACGAATGCCCACCCGAATTGCCGACATCGAGATCCCCGACACGACGCTCGTCGCGGAGGCCACCGAGCTCGTCCGCGAAGCCGCCACTCCGTTGATCTTCAACCACTCGCGCCGGGTCTACCTGTTCGGCGCCCTGCGTGGCCGCGAGCAGGGGCTGCGCTACGACCCCGAGCTGCTCTACGTCGGCGCGATGTTCCACGACCTCGGGCTGACCGAGAAGTACCGGCGCACCGACCAGCGCTTCGAGATCGACGGTGCCGACGAGGCGCGGAGGTTCCTGCTCGGCCACGGCATCGCCGAGGACGCCGCAACGGCCGTGTGGACCGGGATCGCGCTGCACACCACTCCGGAGGTCCCGCTGCACATGGCGCCGGAGATCGCGCTGGTCACGCGTGGAGTCGAGCTGGACGTGCTGGGTATCGGCTATCACGCGGTCACCGACGAGCAGCGTGCCGCGGTCGTCGAGGCGAACCCGCGGCCGGACTTCAAGCGGCAGATCCTCGTGGCGTTCACCGACGGGATCAAGAATCGCCCGGAGACGACGTTCGGCAACGTGAAGGCCGACGTCCTGGAGCACTTCGTGCCCGGATTCCAGCGCGGCGACTTCGTCGAGGTGATCCAGGATTCCGACTGGCCGGAATAGAGGCTCGGACTTGGCTGCCGGCGACCACTGGGACGAAGTGCCGGTGCTGTCCTTCGGCGGCCTCTCGCCGCTCGACGCCCGCAACCGGGTGCTGATCGCCGCGGTCCGCGAGCGCACGTCGTTGCCGGTGTAGCGGGGAAACCCCAACCGGTACCCGATGGTCGAGGACACCGTGGGCGAGATGGTGCGCGACGGCGTGCGCCGGTTCGTCACCGCGAATGCCGACGCTGTGCGCGCCGCCCGGGCCACTCTCCCATCGCAACCGCAGGACTCGGCGCGGCCGTTGTTCACTGCGCACTCCATCCCGCCCTCGTGGGGCAGCCGTCGGACTGCCCCACGAGGGCGGGCACCGCTACTCCGAGCGGATCGCCGAGGCCGCCCGGCTGGGCGCCGTCGAACTGGGCGTGACCGAATACGACCTCGTCTGGCGGTCCCGCTCGGGGCCGCCACAGGTGCCGTGGCTCGAGCCGGACATCATCGCCCACATCGCGGCGCTGCGTCGCGTGGGCGCACCGGCCGTGATCGCGGCGCCGGTCGGACTCGTGTCCGATCACATCGAGGCCGACCTGGACACGGAGGCCGCCGATCGCGCGGCCGAGCTCGGTGTGGGCTTCGCCCGTGCGGCGACGGCGGCGCCGTGACCTGCTGCGCGCCCCGCTCCGCCCACCACCGGAACGTGCTGAAACCACGACTGAATGGTCATGTGCGATGACGATTGTGAACGTCGGCCTGTCCTACCGGACCACCCCGGCCGAGATACTCGAAAGAATCGTCGTGCCGTCCACACAGCTCGATGACGTTGTGGCCCGGCTGCACGCTGTGCCGGCCGTCGACGAGGTGGTGGTCCTGTCCACCTGCAACCGGGTCGAGGTCTACGCGGGCACACAAGGCCCGATCGAGCCGGTGACCCGGGCCGTCGCCGATCTGCTGGCGGCGCGCGGGCGGGTCCCGATCGGCGAGCTCGTGGGGCTGGCCCGAGTCCGGGCCGGCGCCGCGGCCGTCGAGCACTTGTTCTCGGTCGCGTGCGGGCTGGACTCGATGGCCGTCGGGGAGGACCAGATCGTCGCGCAGATCAAGGCCGCCGCCCGGGCGGCCGCCGAGGCGGGGAGTACCGGCCCCGTCGTCGGCGGCCTGATGGACGCTGCGCTGCGGGTCAGCAAGCGAGCGCGCACGGAGACCACGATCAGTACCACCGGGATCTCGCTGGCCCGTGCCGGCATCGACCTTGCCGATGCGCACCTCGGTGGGCTCGCCGCCCGCCATGCCGTCGTCCTCGGGACCGGCGCCGTAGGCAGGCTCGCGGCACGGCTGCTGCGGGAGGCCGGCGTGGGGCAGCTGTCGGTGGCGAGCCGCAGCGAGGCGGGAGCCGTCAGGTTGGCCTCGGCGGTGCACGCCAGGCCGCTGCAGGCCGTTGACGTGCCCGGCACGCTTGCCGACTCCGACCTCTTGATCACGGCCACCGGGTGCGTGGTACCCGTGGTGCTCGCCGAGCAGGTGCGGGCGGCCCGGGAGCGGGTAGGCGACCGGCCGTTGTTCGTGCTCGATCTGGGTATGCCACCCGATGTCGAACCGACCGTCGGGCGGCTGGCCGGTGTCACGCTCGTCGACATCAAGGCGCTCGGCCGGCTCTTGGCGGACCGAGAGGTTCCGGACGAGATCCCGCGGGTCCGCGCCATCGTCGCCGCCGAGGTCGTCTCGTACATCGACCGGCTGAACGAAGCGGCTGCGGCGCCCTTCATCGGGGCGATGCACTCACACATCCGGCAGCTCGCCGAGGCTGAACTGCTCCGGATGCACGGGCGGCTCCCCGGCCTGGACGAGCGGCAACGGGCCGAGACGGCGGCAACGGTCTATCGCGTCGTCCGTAAGTTCCTGCACCAGCCGACGGTCCGGGCCAAGCAGTTGTCCACCGATCCAGCGGGGTCGATATATCTCGAAGCGTTGCGACAGCTGTTCGACACGGGTGCGAGTGAGGCCACGACGTGACTGAATCCCTGGTCAGGGCAACCGCGTCCTCAGCGCGCCGGCCGCTTCGGCTGGGTACCCGGGGCAGTCCGCTCGCACTGGCCCAGTCCGGCCGGATCGCCGCGCAGCTGCGTGAACGGTGCGGCCGCCCGGTCTTCCTGGTCACGGTCCGCACCCCGGGGGACGGGTCGACCGCGCCGATCGAGCGGCTCGGCACGACCGGGGTGTTCACCACCGCCCTGCGCGAGGCGTTGCTGCGCGGGGACGTCGACCTGGTCGTGCACTCCTGCAAGGACCTGCCCACGGCATCGGTACCGGGGGTACGGGTGGCGGCGTTCCCGGTCCGCGAGGACCCGCGCGACGCGCTGATCCGGCCGGGCGGGACCGGCCTCGACGCACTGCCGCACGGAGTGCGGATCGGAACCGGGTCACCCCGGCGGGCCGCTCAGCTCCGCGCCCTCGGACTGCGACCGGAGATCGTGCCGATACGCGGCAACGTCGACACCCGGCTGCGTAAGCTTGCCGACGGCGAGGTCGACGCCCTCGTCCTGGCGATGGCGGGGCTGTCGAGGCTGGGACTGCTCGATGCCGACGCCACGCCCCTCGACCCGGCGATGCTGATGCCGGCACCGGCGCAGGGGGTGCTGGCCGTCGAGTGCCGCACGGACGACCCGGCGACGGCGGCCCAGCTCACGGCCCTCGACCACGCACCCACCCGCGTGGTGACGATCGCCGAACGCGGCTTCCTGGCCGCGCTCGACGCCGGCTGCACCGCGCCGGTCGGCGCGCTGGCGGAGCTGATCGTCGAGCCCGGAGCCGCACCGGCGCTGCGCCTCTCGGGCGTCATCGCGGCCCCGGACGGCTCCGCGGTGGTCCGCGGGCAGCTGACCGGAGTGGTCGGCGACGGCGCCGCGCTCGGTCGCCGGCTGGCCCACATGCTGCTCCGGCACGGCGCCGCCGAGTTGATGGACCGGACGCCGCACAGGGTCGGGGACGAGGTGGGATGATCCGCACCCGGGTGACAGCGGCCTGGTCGATCAGGCCTCGTCACGTGCGCCGGAGGCCCCGGTGGACGAATGCCGTCCGGCGGCGCACAGCTACCGGGTCGGGGGCTCGGTCCGGGTCGGGGTCGAACCCACGCCCGCGGATCGAGGCGCTCGCGGCCTGACCAGGAAGTCCACGCGAGCGCCGCCGGACACCGTGCCCGGGAGCGCACTCTGCCGGAGCCGGCGTCGCTCGTCCTCGGTCATCCCGCCCCACACGCCGGAGTTCTGGCCGGTCCCCACCGCCCAGGCCAGGCACTCGCCGGCCACGAGGCAGCCGCGGCAGACGGACTTGGCCTCGGCGAGCTGGTCCAGCGACCGCCGCCCGGTGCCGATCGGGAAGAACAGTTCCGGTTCCTCGGTGCGGCAGGCCGCTCGATCGCGCCAGTTCATGTCGTTCACTCCGTTTCTCCTGGTGTCCGGTGGTCGGTGCAGTTGCTCGAGCTACGGCTCGGACCTGCGGCGGGATTTCGATCGGTGGATACGCGACGAGCGAGTGCCCGGCACCCCGCGGGGCGCCGGGCACTCGTCTGCCGCTGCGAGGGACGCCGATCAGGACTGTCCGGTGCGGACGCCCTTCTCGACCCGGTCGCCCAGGTCCTTGTCGACGTTGTGCCAGTACCCGAAGGCGCGCTGCAGGACCGGCTCGGTCACCCCGTCGAGCAGGTGGCCCACGATGTTGTCGACCAGCCGGTCCCGCTCGGCGTCGTCGAACACCTCGCGGACCAGCGTGCCGGCCTGGCCCCAGTCGTCGTCGTCGGGGCGCAGCGTGTAGGCCGAGCGGACCATCTCGCCGTCGGCCTCCCAGTGCACCTCGGCGGCGCGGCTCGGGTCGGCCTGCGGGCCGCCCTTGGAGTTGGGCGCGTAGAACGGCTCGGTCGCGTTGTGCACCCGCATCACGCCGTCCTTGGCGTAGTTGTGCACTTCGGTCTTGGGTGCGTTCACCGGGATCTGCTTGTAGTTCACCCCGATCCGGGCGCGGTGCGCGTCGGCGTAGGAGAACCCGCGGGCCAGCAGCATCTTGTCCGGGGACAGCCCGGTGCCGGGCACCTGGTTGCTGGGCGCGAACGCGGCCTGCTCGATCTCGCTGTGGTGATCGGTGACGTTCCGATCCAGCGTCAGCTTCCCGACCTCCTGCAGCGGGTAGTCGGCGTGCGGCCACACCTTGGTCAGGTCGAAGGGGTTGAACCGGTAGGTCTTGGCCTCCTCGAACGGCATGATCTGCACCTTCAGCGTCCAGCTCGGGTGGTCGCCGCGCTCGATCGCGCCGTACAGATCGCGCTGGTGGTAGTCGCCGTCCTTACCGGCCAGGTCGTCGGCCTCGGCCTGGGGGAGGAAGTCGACCCCCTGGTCGCTGATGAAGTGGTACTTCACCCAGGAGATCTCCCCCGCGGCGTTGATCCAGCTGTACGTGTGGCTGCTGTAGCCGTTCATGTGCCGCCAGGTCCTCGGGATGCCCCGGTCACCCATCAGCCAGGTCACCATGTGCGCGCTCTCCGGGGAGAGCGTCCAGAAGTCCCACTGCATGTCGTGGT
This sequence comes from Pseudonocardia sp., assembly GCF_025965585.1. Lineage (GTDB taxonomy): Bacteria > Actinomycetota > Actinomycetes > Mycobacteriales > Pseudonocardiaceae > Pseudonocardia. Next base: position 1,197 of record NZ_JAOPWR010000118.1, on the reverse strand, counting down.
CGCGCAGGTTGGTGGCCAGCCGGCGCTTCTGCGAGCGGATGAAGTGCTGGAACTTCAGCCCGTCGCGGATGAAGAAGACCGGGGTGTTGTTGCCGACGATGTCGAGGTTGCCCTCGGGCGTGTAGAACCGCAGCGAGAACCCGCGGGGGTCGCGCCAGGTGTCGGGTGAGCCCCGCTCGCCGGCGACGGTCGAGAACCGGATCAGGTTCTCGACCTTGCTGCCGGGCTGGAACACCGCGGCCCTGGTGTACGCGCTGACGTCGCCCGTCACCTCGAAATGACCGAACGCGCCGCCGCCCTTGGCATGCGGCTGGCGTTCCGGGACGCGCTCCCGGTTGAAGTTGGCCATCTGCTCGATCAGGTAGAAGTCGTTGAGCACGACCGGGCCGTCGGGCCCGACGGTCAGCGAATGGTCGTCGCTGGCGACCGGGATACCGGCGTCGGTCGTGGTCGGAGTGGGCTTCGATTGCGTCACTGCTGTGTCTCCTCGTATTGCTGGAACCGGGTTCCGCTTGAGCGCGATGCGAACGGATGGGGCCTGATCACTCCGCGCATTTCTGACGGCCTCGACGCTGTCGGCGCCGAGTAGGGGTCGGTGGTGACCGGCCGGTGGCGGCCGGCAGGTGCGCTATGCAGGCTGCGGCTGCTGTCCGTTGGTCGGACGCTCGGCCGGGATCACTTGTCGTCGGGGTTGAGGGCACGGAAGGCGAGTCCGGCAACGACCGCGGCTGCGAGCTCGGCCACGGGGTAGATCCAGAACGTCGGCCAGGCGAACAGGCCCATGGCGGCCCCGCCGAGGGCTACGGCCGGGTTGAACGCACCACCGGAGATCCCGCCGACGGCGAAGGCGCCGACCATGACGGTGAAACCGATCGCCAGGCCGTAGAAGGAGTTGTTCGGGTGGTCCTTGCTGGTGGCGACGTTGAGCACGACGTAGGTCAGGGCGAAGGTGAACAGCAGCTCGGCCACGAAGGCGGCCACCAGGGCGTGGCCGGACAGGTTCTGGGTCGTGGCCGCCGCCGGGGTGATGACCGCGCGGACGACCACCGCGGCGAGCAGGCCGGCCACGAGCTGCGCGATCCAGTACCCGACGGCCTCGCTGAGCCCGATCCGGCCCCGCACGAGCACCGCCATGGTCACGGCGGGGTTGTAGTGGCCGCCGGAGATGTGCCCTCCGGCGTAGATCATGACCATGAG
>NZ_JAOPWR010000062.1 GCF_025965585.1 Pseudonocardia sp. | reverse complement strand
CCGCACGTAGCATCGGGAGCGTGCTCCGTAGCCGTGAGATCCGTGCCAGCGAACAGGTGACCCCCGGAACCGACGAGAGCGTCCGCCTCGGCGACATCGTGCTCCGCAACCGCCTGGTGACCTCGTCGAGCCTGCTCGGCTACGGCGTCTCCAGCTCCGGCTTCTACGGGATGAGCCCGGTGGCGCTGTTCGTGCCGCTGGCGGAGTTCGGGGCGGTGACCACCCGCACGCTGACGGTGGAGCCGCGCGAGGGCCACTTCACCACCCGCGAGGACTGGGCGATCACCGAGCTGCCCGGGTTGCTCAAGCGCTACGGCACGGTGCTCCGCGGCACCGACGGCGGCTGGGTGAACGCGTTCGGCTGGTGCAACGTCGGCATCGACGCCTACCTGCGCGACTACTATCCGCGCACCCGCGACCAGCGCGTGATCATCTCGCTCGGCGGGTTCTCCGCCGAGGAGTTCGTGACGCTGGTGGACAAGGTCAACGCCGCGGTACCCGCGGGCGACATTGCGGCCGTCGAGTTCAACGTCTCCTGCCACAACGTCAACTTCGACTTCTCCACGATCCTGCAGGACGTGCTCGACGAGGCCGTGCCGCGCAGTAACCACCCGGTGATCCTCAAGCTCTCGCCCGACTACGACTACCTCCGCAACGCCCAGCAGGCGGCGAAGGCGGGGGTGGCCGCGCTGACGGCGATCAACACCGTGAAGGCGCTGCGGCTCGACCCCCGCACCGGCACCCCGTTCCTCGCCAACCGCTACGGCGGCCTCTCCGGGCGCGCGATCAAGCCCATCGGCCTGCGCGTGGTGTCGGAGCTGCGCGAGTCGGGCGTGACGCTGCCGATCATCGCCACCGGCGGCATCCGCACCGTGGACGACTGCCGCGAGTACTTCTGGGCGGGGGCCGATGCGGTGAGCCTCGGCAGCGCCGTGTGGCTCTCGAGCTATCCCGGGTACGCCCTCAGCCCGCTGCGTGCACTGCACGTTCGGCGCGTGCTGAAGGCCGTTCGGCGCTACGGACAGCACCCGCTCGGCTCCGGTGCGTCGCGCTGAGCGACGATCTTCACTCGTACGCCGGGGTCGGCCGCGTGAACGGCCCAGGAGCGAGAGGCTGGAGGAGCGGTGGAGGCCGGTGGCACGGACCCCACGCGGGCGGCGGCGCGTCGTCCACGCGTGGTGCTCTTCGATGTCTTCGAGACGATGCTGCAGGTCAGCGAGCTGCAGCATCGCTTCGTGGACGTGGGACGACCGCCCCACGAGTGGGAGGTCTTCTTCACGCGCACGCTGCGTGACGGGATGGCGCTGACCCTGGCCGGTGGGGTGCGTCCCTTCGGCGAGGTGGCTCGCGCCGCGCTGCGCACGACGGTGCGCCACACGCTCTCGGAGCAGGCGCTGGACTACGTGTTGGCCGGCTTCCGCGAGCTGCCGCCGCACCCGGACGTGGAACACGCGCTGGTGATGCTGGCCCGAGCGCGGGTGCCGGCCTACGCCTTCACCCACGGCGCGGCCTCCGTGGCCTGCGACGCGCTCGACGGCGCCGGGCTGCGCACCTACCTGCGCGGCGTGATGAGCTGCGAGAGCATCCACGCGTTCAAGCCGCCTGCGCGCGTGTACCACTGGGCCTGCCAGCAGGTGGACGCCCCGGCCGACCGCGTCGCGCTGGTGGCGGCCCACTCGTGGGATGTGCACGGGGCGGTGCGGGCCGGGCTGCTGGGCGGGCTCGCCACCCGGCTGGAGGGCGCGGTGCCGGACGTGGTTGCGCGCCCGCACGTGGCCGCGGAGCGGCTGGACGTGGTGGTGGAGCGCCTCCTGGCCCTGCCGGCGTGATCGGGGCCGGCGTGGGTGCTGCCGGCCGGGTTGCCGCCGGCCGGCCGTGCGATGGCGGGGCACCTCATGCCCCGAGCGCGCGTCGTGTGCGGGGCGTGAGGGCGCTCCCGTCGAGGTCGGCGCGCTCACCGGCGGCGGCCCCGGCCCGGAACCCGGAGCCCGACAGCATCGCGCGGCGGGCCCGGCCCATCCGGGGGAACGCCTCGGCGTAGGCGCGCTCGACCCGGGCCGACCGGTCGGCCAGCACGAGGGCGACCGGGCGGTGACCGTCGCTGGTGCCGGCGTGCTCGGCCACCGCGCCGGCCTCCGCCTCGGTGAGCCTGCGGTGCACCTCGACGGCGAACCCGTGCAGCCAGGAGCGCCGGTAGGCGGCCACCGACTCGCCGGGGCGGGCGGGTCGCTGCCGCAGCAGCTGCGACCCGGCCTGGAGCAGCAACGACGTATAGAGCAGCTCCACGCGCTCCCGGTCGGAGGCGAACCCGAACACCGTGACGGCGGCGACCTTGCCTCCCCACGCCTCGTGCAGGACCGCCCGGCAGCGCAGGGCCGACGCCGTCCACGCCAGCAGGCGGGCCTTGCCGGCGCTGTAGGGGTCGTCCATCGCGATCTGCTGCGCGCCGATCTCGTCGCGGCCGGGATCGGCGGCGGCGAGCAGCGCGTCGTCGATGCCGTGCCGGGCCATCAGCTCCACCGCCTTCGCGGTGTAGGCCTGCGCCTCGTCGGGCGTGGCGGCGCGGTCGGCCTTGGCCAGCAGCTTCCGCACGGTGTCGAGCTTGTCGGCCCCCATCGGCCCCTCCCGGATCTTCACGGCCTCGAACGGGTGTTCGGACCGAGAGATTCCTAGCAGCGGGCCCCGACAGTTTCCGCGGGCGGTCTCCGCAGTGATCGTCTACACCAGGCGATCGGGTCGCGGAGGAGGGTGGTCCGGCGACGCCCGTCGGTGCCTCGTCCTACGCTGGAGAGGTCATGCCGGATCCCGCAACGTACCGCCCCGCACCCGGGTCCATCCCGGAGGCGCCGGGGGTCTACCGCTTCTCCGACCCGCACGGTCGGGTCATCTACGTGGGCAAGGCCAAGAGCCTGCGCCAACGTCTCAACTCCTACTTCGCCGACCTCTCGGGGCTGCATCCGCGGACCCGTCAGATGGTCACCACCGCCGCGCACGTGCAGTGGACGGTCGTCGGCACCGAGGTCGAGGCGCTCCAGCTCGAGTACAACTGGATCAAGGAGTTCGACCCCCGGTTCAACGTCCGCTACCGGGACGACAAGACCTACCCGGTGCTCGCGGTCACGATGAACGAGGAGTTCCCGCGGCTGTCGGTCTACCGCGGGCCGCGCCGCAAAGGCGTGCGCTACTTCGGCCCGTACGCGCACGCCTGGGCCATCCGCGAGACGCTCGACCTGCTGCTGCGGGTGTTCCCGGCGCGCACGTGCAGCAACGGGGTGTTCAAGCGCCACGGCCAGATCGGCAGGCCCTGCCTGCTCGGCTACATCGACAAGTGCTCGGCGCCCTGCGTCGGGCGGGTCTCCGCGCAGGAGCACCGCGACATCGTCGAGGACTTCTGCGACTTCCTCGCCGGCCGCACCGACCACCTCGTGCGCCAGCTGGAACGCAGGATGGCCCAGGCGTCCGACGACCTCGAGTTCGAGCGCGCGGCCCGGCTGCGCGACGACATCGGGGCGCTCAGGCGCGCCATGGAGAAGCAGGCCGTGGTGCTCGGCGACGGCACCGACGCCGACGTCGTCGCGTTCGCGCAGGACGAGCTCGAGGCTGCCGTCCAGGTCTTCCACGTCCGCGGCGGCCGGGTCCGCGGGCAGCGCGGCTGGGTGGTCGACAAGGTCGAGCCCACCGACACTCCGCAGCTCGTCGAGCGCTTCCTCACCCAGTTCTACGGCGAGCAGGCCGCGCTCGCGGAGTCGAGCGACGACGCCCAGCAGCCGGTGCCCAGGGAGATCCTGGTCCCGGAGCTGCCCGCGGAGGTCGACGCGCTGGCCGACTGGCTGTCGGGCCTGCGCGGCTCGCGGGTCGGGATCCGGGTGCCGCAGCGCGGTGACAAGCGGGCGCTCGCGGAGACCGTGGCCCGCAACGCGGCCGAGGCCTTCACCCAGCACAGGCTGCGCCGCGCCGGCGACCTGACGGCCCGCTCGGCGGCGCTGCAGGAGATCCAGGACGGGCTCGGGCTCGACTCGGCACCGCTGCGCGTCGAGTGCATCGACATCTCGCACGTCCAGGGCACCAACGTGGTGGCGTCGCTGGTGGTGTTCGAGGACGGCCTGGCGAAGAAGTCCGACTACCGCCGCTTCGAGATCAAGGATGCGGCCGAGCTCGGCGACGTCGCCTCGATCGCCGAGGTCGTGCGGCGGCGGTTCCGCCGCTACCTCGCAGAGACCGGCGCAGAGACCGGCGCAGGGACCGGCGCAGGGACCGAATCCGGAACGAGCGGTGGTGAGCCGGCCACGGAAGGTGGGAGGAGCACGGGTAACGGCACGGAAGATCAGGGCGAAACCTCGGATATCGCTCCCGACACGCTCCCCAGCCACCGGCCCGGCATCGATCCGGAGACCGGTCGTCCGCGCAGGTTCGCCTACCCGCCCAACCTCCTCGTCGTCGACGGAGCACAGCCCCAGGCGGAGGCGGCGGCCGACGTGCTCGCCGAGCTCGGCATCACGGACGTGGCGGTCTGCGGCCTGGCCAAGCGCCTGGAGGAGGTCTGGCTGCCCGGCGAGCCGGACCCGGTGATCCTGTCGCGCACCAGCGAGGGGCTGTACCTCCTGCAGCGGATCCGGGACGAGGCGCACCGCTTCGCCATCACCTACCACCGCCAGCGTCGTTCCAAGGCCATGACGAGCAGTGAGCTCGACGGGGTGTCGGGTCTCGGCCCCGCGCGGCGCGCGACGTTGCTCAAGCACTTCGGGTCGGTCCGCAAGCTGCGGGCCGCGGACGTCGACGAGATCGCGGCGCTGCCCGGCTTCGGGCCGCGCACGGCCGCGGCCGTCCTGGAGGCGCTGGGCGCCCGCACCGAGCCCGCCGTGACCGCCGACGGCGGGAGCGGCCGGTGACCGCGGCGGACGAGCGTGCGGGCATCGAGGTCGCCCTGGTCAGCGGTCTGTCCGGGGCCGGACGCAGCACCGCGGCGAAGGTGTTGGAGGACCTCGGCTGGTTCGTCGTCGACAACCTGCCTCCCGAGCTGATCGCCACGATGGTCGACCTGGGCGCCCGCGCCCGCGGTGAGATCACGCGGATCGCCGTCGTGATGGACGTGCGCAGCCGCGCGTTCTCGGCCGATCTCGGCGCCGTCATCAAGGACCTCGACGCCCGCGGCTACCGCCCGCGCCTGCTGTTCCTGGAGGCGTCCGACGCGGTGCTGGTGCGCCGGTTCGAGCAGGTGCGCCGCAGCCACCCGCTGCAGGGCGACGGCAGGCTCGTCGACGGCATCGCCGCCGAGCGCGAGCTGCTGCAGCCGCTGCGGGAGAGCGCCGACCTCGTCGTCGACACGTCCACGGTGTCGGTGCCGCAGCTGCGCGGCATGATCGAGCGCACCTTCGGTATCGAGTCCGAGCAGGTCACGCGTGTCACGGTGCTGTCGTTCGGCTTCAAGTACGGGCTGCCGATGGACTCCGACCTCGTCGCCGACGTCCGGTTCCTGCCCAACCCGTTCTGGATCCCGGAGCTGCGCGACCAGACCGGGCGCGACGACGCGGTGCGCGACTATGTGCTGAGCCAGGAGGGCGCGGAGGAGTTCATCGCCCGCTACCTGGAGCTGCTCGGGCTGGTCGGGGCCGGGTACCGCCGCGAGGGCAAGCGCTACCTCACCGTGTCCATCGGCTGCACCGGTGGCAAGCACCGCAGCGTGGCCATCAGCGAGGAGATCGCGCGCCGGCTCTCGGGCACCGAGGGCGTCACCGTCAGCGTGGCGCACCGCGACCTGGGGCGCGAGTGACCACGGGGCACGGGGAGCCGCCACGGGGGGAGTGGCGGGCCGTCGCCCTCGGCGGCGGTCACGGGCTGCACGCCACGCTCTCGGCCATGCGCCTGCTCACCGACGACGTCACAGCCGTCGTCACCGTGGCCGACGACGGCGGCTCCTCGGGCCGGCTGCGCCGCGAGCTGGGCCTGCTCCCGCCCGGCGACCTCCGGATGGCGCTCGCAGCCCTGGCGTCCGACGACGCCGCGGGCACCCGCTGGAGCACGCTCGTGCAGCACCGGTTCGGCGGTACCGGCGCGCTCGCCGGGCACGCCGTCGGCAACCTCCTGCTGGCCGGGCTCATGGACACGCTCGGCGATCCCGTCGCGGCGCTGGACGAGGTCGCGGCGCTGCTGGGCGTCCGGGGCCGGGTGCTGCCGATGAGCTGCGACCCGCTCGACATCGAGGCCGAGGTCACGGGCCTGGGTGCGCCCGGGGACGCCCCGCACCTCATCCGCGGGCAGGTCGCGGTGGCGTCCACGCCCGGCCGGGTCCGGCGGGTCTGGCTGCGGCCCGGTGAACCCCGGGCCTGCCCGGAGGCGCTCGCCGCCATCCGCGACGCGGACGTGGTCGTGCTCGGGCCGGGATCGTGGTTCACCAGCGTGCTGCCCCACCTGCTCGTCCCGGAGCTGCGCGACGCCCTGATCGCGAGCGTGGCGCAGCGGATCGTGGTGCTCAACCTCGCCCCCGAGCCGGGGGAGACCGCCGGGTTCTCCCCGGAACAGCACCTGGCCGTACTCTCGCAGCACGCCCCGGCTCTGCGGGTCGACGCGGTGCTCGCCGACGTCGCCGCGGTGTCGGTGCCCGATCGGCTGTACGGGGCCGCGGCGATGATGCTGTCGCCGGGCGGTCGGGTCCATCTGGCCCCGATCGCAGCGGCCGATCCGCTGGTGCCGCGTCACGATCCGGCCGCCCTGGCCGAAGCACTGGGTGTCGTGATGACCGGTCAACGCCACGGGGCCGGCCGGCGACCCGTGGCGGCCGACGTCGCCGACAGGAGGACGTGAACGTGCTCGCCCATCGCGCCACTAACAGCGCTCCCGTGCCCCACCCCGTCCGGAGGTACCCCCGATGGCGATGACCGCTGCGGTCAAGGACGAGCTGAGCAGGCTCGTCGTCACCAAGCCGTGCTGCCGGCGTTCCGAGGTGGCCGCGCTGCTGCGCTTCGCGGGCGGGCTGCACATCGTCGGCGGCCGCGTCGTGATCGAGGCGGAGGTGGACACCGGTTCGGTGGCGCGCCGGCTGCGGCGCGACATCCACGAGCTCTACGGCCACACCTGCGAGGCGCACGTGATCACCGCGGGCGGCCTGCGCCGTGGCGCGCGGTACGTCATGCGCGTGGTGCGCGACGGCGAGGGGCTGGCCCGGCAGACCGGCCTGCTCGACGCCCGTGGCCGTCCGGTCCGGGGGCTCCCGCCGCCCGTGGTGTCCGGCGGCGTGTGCGACGCCGAGGCGGCCTGGCGCGGGGCGTTCCTCGCCCACGGCTCGCTCACCGAGCCCGGGCGCAGCTCCGCGCTGGAGGTCACCTGCCCCGGGCCCGAGGCCGCGCTCGCGCTCGTCGGCGCCGCTCGTCGGCTCGGCGTCACGGCCAAGGCCCGGGAGGTCCGCGGCGCCGACCGCGTCGTCGTCCGCGACGGTGACGCGATCAGCGCGCTGCTCACGCGGATGGGCGCGCACGAGTGCGTCATGGCGTGGGAGGAGCGGCGGATGCGCCGCGAGGTCCGGGCCACCGCCAACCGGCTCGCCAACTTCGACGACGCCAACCTGCGCCGCTCGGCCCGGGCCGCGGTCGCCGCGGCCGCGCGCGTGGCCCGGGCGCTGGAGATCCTCGGTGACGACGTGCCGCAACACCTGCTGGCGGCCGGCAAGCTGCGCGCCGAGCACACCCAGGCCTCGCTGGAGGAGCTCGGCCAGCTCGCCGACCCGCCCATGACGAAGGACGCGGTGGCCGGCCGGATCCGCCGGCTCCTGCACATGGCCGACAAGCGGGCCGCCGACCTGGGCATCCCCGACACCGAGTCCGCCGTCACGGCGGAGATGCTCGAGGACGAGGCCTGATCCGCGCCCCGGCC
>NZ_JAOPWR010000002.1 GCF_025965585.1 Pseudonocardia sp. | reverse complement strand
TCACTGGTTCGATCCCAGTATCGCCCACAGCCGAATGGCCTGGTCAGAGGCTCTTTTCAGAGCTTCCGGCCAGGCCGTTCGTCGTGTCGGTGAGTGACTATTGAGTGACTACCGTTTGAGGTGTCCGTGGCGGTCGGGGCGAGGCTCTTGGAGTCTGAGTGGGCCGGCTGCGCGGCAGCCGACGAGGTGGTCGGTCCCGACGAGGCTGTGGCCCCTCGGTTCGACGGTTGGCAGGGACGCGACCGGGCACCTCCGACGCCACCGCGGCACGGCCCGGTGTCGCCGGAGGTGCTGGGGCACCTGTCCCCGGCGCTGATGGAGCACTTCAACCTGTACGGCACCTACACCTTCCCGATCGAGAAGGTCCGCGATCTGGCCAGCTTCCGGCCGTTGCGGCTGGCCGAGCTGGCCGGTCAGGCCAACGCATGACCGGCCAGCTCGACGGGGCGGGTCGGCGGGTTTATGGATGTTGTGCGGTAAGGCGGGGTGAGTGCGAGGTTCAAGCGGCTGATCACCGCGCATGAGCTGCACTTGTTCTGGTCGCGGCGAGAACAGGGACTTTCGCGGGAACAACGCCTCGAATCAGTCGAGACGCGCACTGTCCTCCCTGGCCCCAATGTCGGAACTCAACGGGCTCAGGTCATGTCACCCGACTCTTGGGGTGACAGAGCCAGCGCGCCGGCCAGACCGTCAACCGACCTCAACAGGCCCACAATCCAGTAGATTCTCCGTTCCATAGTTCGGCGCATCGTTCGGACATAACTGAGGTCAAGGAGGCGCAGGTAAAATCCTGTCGTCCCGACGGTCGAAGTAGGCTCGCCAGGTCAGGGCTGATGCGCAGGTCGACGCGCCTTTTCAGGCTCGTCGACGATCTTCAGTCGCCGACATCTGGGTCTGGGAAGTAGACGATCACCACGCCTACCAGCTCCTCATCGACGCGCTGCGAGAGACTCCCTTCTGGGGGCGCTACTTCGAGATCGTCGACCTGCTCGTCGGCACCGAGAACGGCTACGCCCACACCTACGGTCTCGAACCCCTGGCCACCATCACCACCTGATACGCCGGCCCACCTCCGCGTGACCGGGCCGGTGTACGGCCCTCCCGTTACCAGTGCTTCCACCTCCTGCCCTGGCGAGCGCGGGGGAGCCGAAGGCGGCACCGGTGGCGGCCTCCAGGACGTCCACCCCGCTCGCTCCCCGACGGGGAGCGCCATACACCTCCGATGAAGAACCTGCCCGCTCGACGACGTCGGCAAGGTCGTTGGTCACGTGCCGTGGCTCCTTACGTGACTCCCGCTGGTGCCTACACCGTTGATCGGACACCCCGCTCCTCCACCGGCGCCTTCAGCCAGATGCCCGACGGGTCGAGGCCGTAGGTGTCGACGGCATAGGTCGGTATGACCCGTGGTGGGGAGTTCTCCAGGAGGCCCTTGGCGGGGCGACCGTCCAGGGTGAACTCGGCGAGGGCGTGGACGCAGAACTTGCCGTGCAGGAACGGGTAGATGCCCTCCGGGCCGCGGGTCCGCCCGGTCAGCCGGAAGACCCGCCCGTCCTCGTCTCGCAGTTCGGCGTCGCAGCCGCTCGGGGTGAGCCAGTCGTCCCGGATGGAGTACCCGGTCGAGTAGTCGCCGACCAGCTTGCGCAGCAGGCCGTCCCGCGCGGCGTAACCGATGATCGTGCGAGAACGGCCGTCCGCGCCCAGGACGGGGAAGGCCTGGAGGAAGGTGTCCTCGTCCGCGCAGGCGAAGATCCACTTCGACGCCGGGAAGTGGCTCCGCCGCTCGCCCCAGCTGTGGTCCATGTAGCCGAAGGCGTCGATCGCGACGGCGCCCTCGTCGTTCTCGACCGTGCCTACGGCGCGACCGATCGCGTTGTAGTGGCCGCTGGCGAAGCTCAGCCCGCCGACGCTGGAGTGCGCCGAGATGGGCCGGAAGAACGGCCGCCACTCGACGTCGAGGCGGTAGGCTTCGCCGTCCATCCGCACCCGGTAGGCCGCCATCGGCTCGATGACCTCGAACCTCACCGCGCCGACGCTGCAGTCGTTCACCGACGCCTCGGGGATCGGCCGGTCCGCGCCGAAGTACCGGTCCACCACCCCCAACGACTCCGCCGAGGTGAAGCCGTACGCGTTCGCGCGGCCGAGGTTCGGGTGGATCCCGATCCGGTAGTAGCCCAGGACACCCGCACCCGGATCGCACACCGTGAACAGGCTGCTCTCCTGGAACCACTCAGCGTCCGTGGGAGCATGGTTGTCGTGGTCCTCGATGCGGGCGGCATCGAAGGCCCCGCTGATGTCCAGGCTCACGGTGCCACCTTCTCCAGTCTCCTCCGGCCGTCGGCGTCCATGATCGGCGGCAACGCGTCCGACACCCCGCCGCGGCCGTACGGGTCCCGCAGCACCGCGTCGACCAGCGCGCACATTCGGGCCGGCTTGGGGTCCTCGACACCCGGGTTGTGGGCCCGGCGGACGATCGTGGCCACCGCGGCCCGCACCAGGACGAGCACCCGGTAAAAGCAGACGACGTCGTGGTCGACGTGCAGCCCGGACAGTCGGGCGTACCGCGCGTACCAGTCGACGACGTCCTCGTCGCCACGCAGGAAGCACTTGCGGAACCACATCCAGGCCAGGTCGTCCATCGGGTCGCCGATGTGGCTGGTCTCCCAGTCGATGAGCCCGGTCACCTCGGCCGCGAGGTGCAGGAAGTTGCCCGGACCGGTGTCGCCCTGCAGCACGGACGTGCGTTGTACCTGCGCCGGGACCGACCGGTGGAGCCAGTCGAACGCCCGCTGCAGGGCCGCTTCGCCGGCCCCGAACTCCTGGAAGGCCGCCTGATGGTGGCGCAGGTCGATCAGCGCGTGGTCGGCGGCGGTGGCAGGCTGCTCGACCACCCCGTCGAGGACGGCCGGGTCGATCTCGTGCAGCCGGGCGATCGTGGCAAGGAAACTCTCGACGGTCCGTGCCCGCACGGCGTCGTCGTCGAACTCGAACGACGCCGTGCCGGGCACTAGGTCGATGAGGATGACGTCCCCGTCCTCGGCGACCGCCCGGACCCGCGGCACGGGGACCGCTGTTCCCTCCAGGCAGGCGAGGATCGCGGCCTCGCGGCGGAGGGTGAAAGTCGTACCCGAGAACGTGCCCCGGCCGGTCTCCCGACGCGAGACGAACTCGATGACCTCACCTGCGCCGTCGCGGCCGGAGACGATCCAGATGTCGCGCGACCGGCCGATCGGCTCGGGCCTGCGGAACCGCAGCTGGTCCAGGCCGACTGCCTCGGTGAGCCACTGCCGGAGGGCGACGGGTGCCGTCTCGTCAGCGGCGAGGTGGTGCTGCACGGTCTCCATCTCCTCCACTCAGCGGACCCGGGCAAACTGCCCGGCCAAGTCCGGGTACTGCTCGCGGATCGCGACCTTCGAGATCTTCCCGGTGGCGAGCCTCGGCAGCGGCTCGTCGGTGAGCACGACGTAACGGGGGACCTTGTAGTCGGCCAACACCTTGGAGCACTCCTCGATGACCGCCGCCTCGGTCAGTCCGCCTGTTGCGTGCACGACTACTGCCGGGGTCTCGCCGAACTTCGGGTCGGGGGCCGCGATGACTGCGCACTCGACGACTCCGTCGATGGCGCCCACCACCAGCTCCAGTTCCGCGGGCGACACGTTGATGCCGCCCGTGATGATGAGGTCCTTCATCCGGTCAACGAAGCTGATCCGGCCCTGCGCGTCGACGCTGCCCAGGTCACCGGTGTGCAGCCACCCGTCCCGGAACACCTCGGCATTGAGCTCGGGCGCGTCCCAGTACCTGGGCGTGACGCACGGACCGCTGACCAGCAGCTCCCCGGTCTCGCCGACGGCCGCGGGCGTCCCGTCAGCCCGCACGACCGTGACGTCAGTGAAGACGTTGCCGATCCCGCAGCTGTCCGGGTGCTCGCGAAACTCGTGCGCCAGCGTGGCGGTGGCGGTGCCGCCGGCCTCGGTCATGCCGTAGATCTGCCGCAGCGCAACCCCCTTCGCGGCCCACTGCGCGAGCAGCGGCAACGGGACGGGCGCCCCGCCGACGATCGCCGTCTTGATCGACGATAGGTCCGCCGCGGCGAACTCGGGCACCGATGCCATGGCCTGGTAGAGCAGCGGCACGCCGAAGACGGCCTCGACGCCGTGCTCCTCGATCAGCCGCACCGCCCGGGACGGCACGAGCTCCCGCTCGATCACCAGCGTGCCGCCCAGCACCGTCGACATCAGCACGCCGAAGATCAGACCGGGCAGGAACGACAGCGGCACCAGCACGATCGAGGTGGCCCCCTTGTGGAAGCCGTCCTCCACGAGGGAGGCCTCGAAGACGATGTTGAGCAGACTGCGGTTGGTGAAGACGACGCCCTTCGAGCGCCCGGTCGAGCCGCTGGTGAAGATGATCGCCGTGGGTTCGTTCTCGTCCCGGTCGACGCGGAAGGTGCTCACCCCGCCGTCGCGCAGCGCGTCGACGGCGGCGAAGGGCAGGACGTCGAGCGGGCCGCCGAGCTCGCTCGTCCGGCCCACGACCTCGATCAGTGCGTCGTCGGTGATGACGACTGTGACCCCGGCGTCGTCGAGCACCTTGCGCAGCTCGGCGGGGGTGAAGCGGTTGTTGAGCGGCACCAGTACGGCACCGGCCTTCATCACGCCGAGGGCCGCGACGGGCCAGGCGGTGGTGTTGGTCCCGATCAGGCCGACCCGGTCACCCGTGCCTACCCCACGCTCCCGCAGGTGCTCGGCGACACGGCTCGACCAGCTCTCGACGGTGGCGTAGTCGAGGGTGTCGCCCTCCAGCACGAACGCGGCCGCGGTCGGCTTGCTCCGCGCCCACCAGGACAGTGCGGATCCGATGGTGGCACTCATGGCAGCTCCTCTCAGGTCTTCGACGGTGACGACCGTGCCGCGCGAAAAATCTACAGACGGTAAGTAACGGGAGCCAGCGGCTCGGGGAGGTCAGACGGACATGTCCGACGGCGCGGTGCCGTCGCCGAGCAATCGGAGCCCGTCCTCCCCGTCCCCGAGCCGGGCCCCGATGAAGCTGTGCAGGAAGTGCACGGCGGCCTCGTTGCGACCGACGATCGTGTCGGTGAACGCGTGGCTGTCGACGCCCTTCTGCACCCGACGGGCCACTCCCCAGTCCTCGGTGTAGCCGACCTTCATGAACCGCGCCCAGTTCTCCTCGACGTACGCGTCGTGCTCCTCTTCGGACGCGAACATGTCCGGGCCGGTGAGGATGCGGATGTGAATCAGCGACCGCTGCGGGTCGCCCGACGGGTGCGGCTCGATCGTCCAGACCTCGAAGTGCCTGCTCTGGAACACCAGGAACGTGTTGGGGAGCAACAGGTAATTGGGGAACAGGTACTTCGACGGGTTCGAGTTGACTTTGTCCGGGTCGGCCGAGGCGATGCTCCGCTTGCTCATCACCAGCCGGGCCGCGGTCGGGGAGAACGCGTCGAACACGTAGACGTTGTTGTTGATGTACGGCCCGACGGTCTCCGGGTGCACGAACTCGGGGTGGTATGGGTCCAGGATCCCGTCCGCCACCACCTTCCAGTTCATCGGCTCGTCGAAGACCTCGTGCCGCACGAGGCGCCACTCGCCGAGCTGGTGCGCCTCTAACTCGGCGTCGAGCTCCCCGAGCCGCTCCTCCACGTCGAACGGCTCAGTGCCCGGAGTGGCGACGACCCAGACGAAGCCGTGCCGCTCCGCCGCGGGGTACTCCACCAGCCCCCATACGCGCTTCTCGATCGGGACGAAGCTGTCGAAGTGGTGCGGCACGCGGGCGAGCCGACCGTCCTGCTCGTACCGCCAGCCGTGGTACGGACACGCGAACGTCTTGCTGACACCGCACCCGCCGTCCTCGACGAGCTGCGCACCGCGGTGGCGACAGGCGTTCGCCATCGCCTTGACACTGCCGTCCGCCTGCCGCACGAGCAGCATCCGGATCCCCAGCACCGTGACGGCCAGGTGGGTGCCGACGCTCGACAGCTCGGAGCTGCGCGCGGCGACCACGGGTTCCCGGCGCAGCAGGTCGGTGAGCTCGCGCTGACCCCTGGCCGCGTCGGTGTAGTGGTCGACCGGGATGAGCCAGAGGTCGTCGAGATAGGTCGTCGACTTGTCCAGGACGAGCCGACGGAGCCGACGGACCAGGTCGAGCTCGGTCTCGGGACGCATCTTCACCTCGCTGATCAGCGCGTTATTATCTAATGTCTTTAGTTATACACAGGCGGCTCGCAGCACGTCAAGCCGTTGGTGTCCGGTGCGAGCGGTCCGGCTCGGCGTGCGAGAATCTCATGCGGTTCGGTTGTCACGCACACGCACGAGGAGGGCCGGATGGCACGTCCGAGCAAGCCGTTGATCAGCCGCGAGGCGACCGTCACGGCCGCCCTCGCGATCATCGACGGTGACGGGCTCGACGCCCTGAGCCTGCCCCGGCTGGCCCGGGAGCTGAACGTCAAGGCACCCTCGCTCTACCATCACTTCAGCGACAAGGACGAGGTCCTCGCCGCCGTCGCCCGGGCCATCCTCGCCAAGACCGTGGTGCCGCGGAAGCCGGCGCAGCCCGACTGGTTCGCCTGGTTCACCCAGCTGGCACTGAACGTCCGGGCCGCCGTGCTACGCCACCGCGGGGCGGCGCCGATCCTGTTGCGCCACATGCCCCGCGAGCTACTGACCACCATCTACGAGGACGCCGCCGCCTACCTGGTCGAGTGCGACGTCCCGATGCCGCTGCTCGCCCAGATCCTCGACGGGCTCGAGAAGCTGACCCTGGGGTCGGCGATCGCCGAGGCCATGGAGCCGGTGTCCCGCGCACGGTTCCGGTTCGAGCACGCCGACCCGGAGCGCCACCCCGTGCTCATCGCCGCGGGCGAGGCGAACCGACTGACGGCGAAGCAGATCTTCGAGAAGACTGTCCGCAGCTACCTGCTCGGCGTCGCCACCCTGGGTGAGATCGCCCCCGCCGCGCCGCGGACCGCCTGACCGGTCAGGCCGCCCGCTGCTGCGCGGGCTCCTCGGCCGCTCGCGTGCGCCCGTCCACCCCGCCCCCGCGCGGGACGAGCGCCACCAGCACCGCGGCGGCCAACCCGAGACCGGCGAAGGTCCAGAACACACCGGTCGGACCTGCCGGAGCCCCGATGACGACGCCGACCAGGATCGGGCCCACCGCACCGCCGAGCCTTCGCATCCTCCGGGTCAGGCCCGCTCCGACGGGTACGGGCAGCTGGCGAAACTTAAGGCATTAGATTCTAAAGATCAAGATCGTCCGTTTCGTCCAGCGGGCTTTCGCCTGCAACGCAGCAATCATGGACAGATCCAGCCTAATGGCCATAGGCTCCGCGACACTCACGACGGCACTGGAGCCGTCCGGATCGAAGGAGCACCGGCATGGGCAGGCTCGAGGGCAAGGTCGTGTTCATCACCGGGGCGGCGCGCGGTCAGGGCCGTTCGCACGCCGTCCGGTTCGCCGAGGAGGGCGCCTCCGTCGTCGCGGTCGACATCTGCGAGCAGGTGCCGACCGTCTTCTACCCGATGGCGACCAAGGACGACCTCGACGAGACCGTCGCGATGGTCGAGGCGGTCGACGGGCGCATCGTCGCGAAGGTCGCGGACGTGCGGGACCGCGCGGCGCTGCAGGATGCGCACGAGGCCGGGATCCGCGAGTTCGGACACATCGACACAGTGCTGGCGAACGCCGGGATCATGCCGGTTCTGAACGAGGGCGAGCAGGAGCAGGCCTGGTTCGACGCCATCGACACACTGCTCACCGGGGTGTGGCAGACGATGGAGGTCTGCCTGCCCACGATGATCGAGCGCGACCGCGGCGGGTCGGTCCTGATCACGAGCTCGGCGGCGGGCCTGTCGAGCATCGGGCTGAACACCACTCCTGGAACAGCCGCGTACTCGGCGGCCAAGCACGGCGTCGTCGGGCTGATGCGACTGTACGCCTCACAGCTGGCGAGACATTCGATCCGGGTCAACACCGTGCACCCCACCGGCGTGAACACGCCGATGATCGCCAACGAGCCGTACGCGGCCTTCTGCGCCGAGTTCCCCGAGATCGCGGGTAGCCCGAACTACCAGAACCCGATGCCGGTCCCACTCATCGAGCCGGTCGATGTGAGCAACGCGCTGGTCTACCTCGCCTCCGACGAGGCGCGGTACGTCACCGGCGTGACCTTCCCGGTCGACGCCGGCTACCTGAACCGCTGAGGGGGCCCCTGTGGACTCACGCTCCGAACTGCTGATCGACGGCGAGTGGTGTGCCCCCGCCGCCACCGACCGCATCCCTGTCGTCTCGCCGAGCACCGGAGCGGTGGTCGGCGAGGCTCCTAGCGCGAACGCCGAGGACGTCGACCGCGCCGTGCGCGCGGCGCGGCGCTCGTTCGACTCCGGCGTGTGGCGGGACCTGCCCGTCGAGGAGCGGGCAGCGGCCCTCGATCGCGCCCTCGACCTTCTCGCGCCGCGGACCGGCGAGATCGCCTCGACCGTCACCTCCGAGATGGGCCTGCCGATCTCCTTCGCCGGTGTCCAGATCCCCGGCGCTCTCACCGTCGGGCGGTACTTCCTCGACGTCGCCCGGAAGGGCTCGGTCAGCGAGGTGCGGCGCACCGCCACCGGCCCGGCCGCGGTCCTGCGCGAGCCGGTCGGGGTCGTCGCCTCGATCGCGCCCTGGAACGGACCGTTCAACATGGCCGTATCGAAGATCTGGCCCGCGCTGGTCGCGGGGTGCAGCGTGGTGTTCAAGCCCGCCCCCGAGACTCCGCTCGACGGCTACGCCCTCGCCGAAGCCCTCACCGACGCCGGGCTCCCCCCCGGCGTGTTCAACTACGTCACCGGGGGCCGCGACACCGGCCGCGCGCTCGTCGCCCACCCCGACGTGGACAAGGTGAGCTTCACCGGCTCCACGGCGGCGGGCCGCCAGATCGCCCAGGAGTGCGCCGCGAGCTTCCGCCGGGTCACCCTCGAACTCGGCGGCAAGTCGGCGGCGATCGTGCTCGACGACGCCGACCTGGCGACCACCATGGCGGGCCTGGCCACCGGGTCGTTCTTCAACACCGGCCAGGTCTGCGCGTCCTACAGCCGGGTGCTCGTCCCGCGCGGTCGGTACGACGAAGTCGTCGACGCGCTGGTGGCCACGGCGGAGTCCTTCGTCGTCGGGGACGCGTTCGACCCGGCGACGACGATGGGCCCGCTGGTGTCGAAGCGGCAGCAGGAGCGGGTACTCGGCTACGTCGAGACCGGCCGGGCGGAGGGCGCCAAGACCCTCACCGGCGGCGGGGTCCCGGCCGGGCTGGAGCACGGCGCCTTCGTGCAGCCCACCGTGTTCACCGATGTGCACAACGACATGCGGATCGCCCGCGAGGAGATCTTCGGCCCGGTGGCCTGCGTGCTGCGGTACGGCTCCGTGGACGAGGCCGTGGCGATCGCGAACGACTCGGACTACGGCCTGCACGGCGCGGTGTTCACCACCGACCCTGTCCGAGCTGCAGACGTCGCGCGCCGGGTACGGACCGGGACGTTCAGCGTCAACTCCTTCACCTACAACACCGAGGCGCCGTTCGGCGGAGTGAAGTGCTCCGGGGTCGGACGTGACACCGGGCCGGAGGCGATCGAGTCGTACTACGAGCTCAAGACCGTGAACCTCACCGAGGAGACGGCTCCGCTGTTCACCTGACAAGCCCGCCGGCGCACCTCCATAACTATGTACGTTAGATTTATCCCGCTGATGTGACGCGTCACCGTCGACCGAACAGGAGCGAAATGACCACCACGCAGGCAGATCTCGACCCCTCCCTCGTCGTGGACTTCGACGTCTACGACCCCGACCTGACCATGCCCGTCGACCGGATGCAGGAGACCACCGCCGCACTGGCAGGCATCGGACCGCTGGTGTGGTCGACCGCCCACGGCGGACACTGGCTGGTCACCTCCTACGAGCACGTCCACGCCATCCTGCGGGACCCGGCGACGTTCTCCAGCTTCCCGACCAACCTGGTCAACGCGAGCCAGGGCAAGCTCCTGCCGATCGATTTGGACCCGCCGGAGCACACCTCGTTCCGTCGGGCGCTGCAGCCGCTGTTCAGCCCTAACCGGATGAAGGCCCTGCAGTCCCGGATCCGGGAGACCGTGCGGGAGCTCCTCTCCTCGTTCGAGGCGGACGGACGGGTCGAGTTCGTCGAGCGCTTCGCCCACGAGCTGCCGACCCGGATGTTCCTGGCGCTCATGGGGTGGCCACTGGCGGAAGCGCCCCGGTTCACCGCGGCCACCGAGATCGCGCTCAACGGCAAGCCCGGGGACACACCGGAGCAGGCCGTGGAGTCTCGCACCGAGGCCGTGTTCGGCATGTTCGGCTACTTCATGCAGGTCATCGGCGAACGCCGGGCCGCCGTGGAGGCCGGTGAGGCCTCGACGGAGGACGTCACCGCCGCGATCATCGGCACGGAGATCACCGACGCGGACGGGGTGTTGCGCCCGCTCACCGACGACGAGCTGGCCCGGATGTTCTTCCTGCTGCTCATGGCGGGCCTCCACACCACGAAGGGCTCGCTGTGCTGGATGATGCTGCACCTGGCGCAGAACCCGGACGAGCGCGCGCGGATCCTTGCGAACCCGGACGCCATCCCGGCCGCGGTCGAGGAGATCCTGCGCTACGAGGCCGCGATCTCCATGGGACGCAGGGCCTTGCGTGATGTCGAGATCGGCGGTGTCACGGTGCGGGAGGGCGACCAACTGCTGATGCTGCTGTGCTCGGCGAACCGGGACTCAGCCGAGTTCGTCGACCCGGATCGACTCGACGTGGAGCGGACCCCCAACCGGCACCTCGCGTTCGGGTCGGGGCCGCACCGATGCATCGGATCGCACCTGGCCCGGCAGATGCTCACGATCGCGTGTGAGGAGCTGCACGACCGGATCCCGGATTACCGACTGGACCCGGAGGACCCACCCGTGGTCCTGCCCAGCCAGGTCCGCGGGTTCGCGCGGATGTCGCTGCTGTTCACCCCGGTCGGCTGACGGCATGAGTGAGCAGCTCGCCGTCGACCGGCACGCCTGCGCCGGGCACGGGCTCTGCTACGGCGCCTCCCCCGACCTCGTCAACTGCGATGACCAGGGAGACCCGGTCATCGTGGCCCACCCGGTCCCGGCGGAACTGCTCGACGAGGCACGCAGGCTCGTCGAGCTCTGCCCCGAGCGGGCGTTGACGCTGGACTAGTGTTCGAGGAGATCACACGGATGAGTACTGAGTGGGAGCTCGAGGTCACCGCCCGGGAGGTGGTCGCCGAGGGCGTCGTCCGGCTCACCCTAAGCCACCCGGACCGGTCGCCGCTGCCCGAGTGGGAGCCGGGCGCCCATCTGGACCTGCACCTGGACGCGGAGCTGGTCCGGCAGTACTCGCTGTGCGGCGACCCGTGCGACCGGGAGGCCTACCACGTGGCCGTGCTGCGCGAACCGGCAGGCCGCGGCGGCTCGGCGCACGTCCACGATCGGGTGCCGGTCGGGAGCGTGCTGCCCGTCGGCGGACCGCGGAACAACTTCGTGCTGCGCGACGCGGAGCGCTACCTGTTCCTCGCGGGCGGGATCGGGATCACCCCGATCCGGCCGATGGTCGCGGCGGCCGAGAAGGCCGGAGCGGACTGGCGGCTCGTCTACGGCGGCCGAACCGCCGCATCGATGGCCTTCACCGCCGAGCTGGCGGAACGCTACGGGGACCGGGTCGAGATCGTGCACGGGCTGCTCGACCTCAACGCCCTGCTCGGCAGCCCCGAAGCGGACACGCTGGTGTACTGCTGCGGGCCCGAGCCGCTGCTCGCCGCCGTCGAGGAGCGTTGTGCCGCATGGCCCACCGGATCGCTGAAGCTGGAGCGCTTCGCACCGAAGGACCTGGCGGAGGCCCCGGCCTCCGGCGCGTTCGAGGTCGAGTTCGCCCGGTCCGGGGTCGCTGCGACGGTGCCGCCCGGCGTCAGCATCGTCGACATCGCGGCCGAGGCGGGGATCGAGATCGAGACCTCGTGTCGCGAGGGGACCTGCGGCACCTGCGAGTCCGGCGTCCTCGACGGGACCCCCGAGCACCGCGACTCGATCCTGACGCCCGAGGAGAAGGCCGCGGGCGACGTGATCTTCCCGTGCGTGTCCCGGTGCCTGTCCGCCCGACTCGTCCTGGACCTGTGATGGGCGCCGTCCCCGCCGATCTCCTCGACGTGGTGGAGCGGCACGGGCGTGCCGTCGCCGCAGGCGACAACGCGGCCGTCCTCGCCGACTTCCGGCCCGACAGGGTCGGCCAGCTCATCGCTTCCGCCCGTCCACCGGAGGCCATGCAGGCGTCCGAGGTGCTCTCGGTCGAGCCCGGTCCGGGCGCGCTGTTCACCGCGCACATCCGGTACCGCGCCCGCGAGGACGACGCGGTCTTCCGGTCGCGGTGGACCCGGATCGGGGACCGCTGGCTGGTCACCCAGGTCCGCAACGTCCCGGACACGCCGCCCCCGCCGTCGTCCGTCGGCCCGTCGGACGACGGCCTGGACGGTCCGCACTGGGCGGGTCTGGCCCGCGAGGAACTGCGGATCCAGCACTGCCCGCGGTGCGGCACATGGATCTGGTCGCCACAGCCGCTCTGCCCGTCCTGCCATCACACGCAGCTGGAGTGGCCTGCGGTCGAACCCGTCGGAACCGTCTACTCGTGGACCCGCACGTGGCAGCCGTTCCATCCCTCGGTGTCCGGACACCTGCCCTACGTCGTGGTGGCCGTCGAGCTGCCGGCTGCGGGGAACCGGCGGCTGCTCGGCGCGCTGCTCGCTGCCGACGGCGCCGACGTGCGGATCGGGCGGCGGGTCGAGGCCGTCTTCGACTCGGTGCTGCGCTGGCGACTGGAGGACTCGTGACGATCGATCGGTTCCGCGGCGCCGCTGCCGTGGTGGGGATCGCGAACACCCCGTTCCTCAAGCGCGGCACCGCCGACGTCTCGTCGCTGCATCTCACCCTGCGGGCGGTCCTGGACGCCGCGCTCGACGCGGGCATCGACCCGCGGGAGATCGACGGGTTCGTGTCCTATGCGGACAACCACGACGAGGGCCTCGCCGTCGCGGCGGCGCTCGGGGTCGCGGAGGTCCGCTGGTCCACGATGGTCTGGGGCGGCGGGGGCGGCGGGGTGGCCGCCGCGGTGAACGCAGCCGCGGTCGCGGTCGCGACCGGACAGGCCGAGACCGTGTGCGTCTACCGGGGGATATCGGAGGCGGACGTCGGACGGCAGAGCTTCGGCAAGCACCACTTCGGCCCGCTCTACGCCGCGCACGCGATGCTCTCTCCGGCCCAGATCTGCGCACTGCGCACCCAACGCATGATCGAGGTGGACGGGGTGCCGCGAGAGACGTTGACCGCGCTGGTCGCCGCCGCCTACCAGCACGCGCAGCGCAACCCCGCTGCCGTCGCGTACGGGAGGCCGCTCGATCCCGCGGTGTATGAGGACGCACGGTTCATCTCCGAACCCCTGCGGCTCTACGACTGCTCGCGCGAGAACGACGCCGCAGGCGCCGTGATCGTCACGAGCGCGGCCCGCGCCCGGCAGCTGCGTCAGACCCCCGCCTACCTTCTGTCCGGGGTGCAGGGCGCCGGTCCGGGATGGACGGAGTCGGTGGAGAACGAGACCGCCTACTCCAGCGCGGGCTTCCACCCCGCGATGGTGGCCCGGATGTGGTCCCGGGCCGGTGTCGGCCCGGGCGAGGTCGACGTGACCCAGGTCTACGAGAACTTCTCCGGCCCCGCCGTCGCCTCGCTGATCGACGTCGGGCTGGTGCCGCCGGGCCCCGACGCGGGTAAGGTCCTGTACCTCGAGAACCTGCTCGCCCCGAGTGGTGACCTGCCGCTGAACACCGCGGGCGGCAACCTGGCCGAGGGGTTCGTGCACGGGTTCGGCCTGATCGTCGAGGCCGTCCGGCAGATCCGCGGCACCTCCTCCAACCCAGTCCCGGGGGCGGAGGTCTCGCTTCTGCTCGGTGGCCCGATGGCCCCACTGGTCAGCGCGACGGTCTTCGGCGCCGAGTCGGTCCTCTGACATCGGGCTCCGCCGATCCTGGCGCCAAAGACCCATTGCCGGGACTGTAAGAAGATCGGTGTAACTCCTGATCATGGAAGTGGCACCGACGACAGACATGACGGCTGACGATCCAGCCACTCTGGACGACGGGCAGGGCGCGTTCGGCAGCTCGTCGCAGACCGGGCTGGATGCGGTCGATGAGCAGCTGATCGATCAGCTCGCCCACCGAGCTCGTCCCGGTGGTCTGCAGCTGGCTGGCGAGGGCGGACTGCTGCAGGCGCTGACGAAGCGGCTGATGGAGTCCGGGCTCGAGGGCGAGATCACCGATCACCTCGGCTACGACCGCCACGACCCGGCCGGACGGGACGGCGGGAACTCGCGCAACGGCCACCGGACGAAGACCGTGCTCAAAGACGTCGGTCCGGTCGAGATCGACGTGCCCCGTGACCGCGACGCCAGCTTCGAACCGAAGATCGTGGCCAAACGCCAGAAACGCTTGTCGGGGGTCGACGAGCTGGTCATCTCACTCTCGGCCAAGGGCCTGACCACCGGCGAGGTCCAGGCCCACCTGGCCGAGGTCTACGGCGCCGAGGTATCGCGGCAGACGATCTCCACGATCACCGACAAGGTCCTCGAAGGCATGGCCGAATGGCAGAACCGGCCCTTGGACCCGGTTTATCCGGTCATCTTCATCGACGCGATCCACGTGAAGATCCGCGACGGGAAGGTCGCCAACCGACCCATCTACGTCGCACTCGCGGTGACCTGCGAGGGCCACCGCGACATCCTCGGGCTCTGGGCCGGCGACGGCGGCGAAGGCGCCAAACACTGGCTCCACGTGCTCACCGAGCTGAAGAACCGCGGCGTCAACGACGTCCTCATGGTCGTCTGCGACGGCCTGACCGGGCTCCCCGAGGCGATCAACAACGTGTGGCCGCAGACGGTCACCCAGACCTGCGTGGTGCACCTGCTGCGCAACAGCTTCCGCTACGCCGGGCGCCAGCACTGGGACGCCATCGCCAAAGCGCTGCGCCCGATCTACACCGCACCCACCGAAGCCTCGGCGCTGGAACGGTTCTACGAGTTCACCGACACCTGGGGCACCCGGTACCCGGCGATAGTGCGGCTGTGGGAGAACGCGTGGGCCGAGTTCGTGCCGTTCTTGGCCTTCGACGCCGAGATCCGCAAGGTCATCTGCTCGACTAACGCGATCGAATCGGTCAACGCCAGGATCCGGCGGGCGGTCAAAGCCCGCGGGCACTTCCCGAACGAGCAGGCCGCCCTCAAGTGCGTCTACATGGCGATCATGAGCCTGGACCCCACCGGGCAAGGTCGGAAACGCTGGACGATGCGCTGGAAACCCGCCCTGAACGCCTTCGAGATCGCCTTCGACGGCCGCCTCGCCGCCGGACGCAAGTAGACCCGACCACCCGCAGTTACACCGATCTCTTGACAGTCCCGGGTATGAAGGCAAATGTCGGGTGGTCGGGGGTTACGACCTCGCCGATCTGCATTGCCGACGGACAAGGACGTGCGTCCGCGAAGATTGGACGTACTCAGTGGAGGAGCGCGGCGAGGTCAGTCCGGGAGCGGATTCCGAGCTTGCGGTAGCAGGAGGACAAATGGACCTCCACGGTCTTGGTCGTCACGAACAACGCCTGAGCGATGTCGCGGTTACGTTGTCCCTCGGCGGCCATGCGGGCCACCCGACGTTCACTGGGCGAGAGTGCTTCCATGCCGCTGCGTTGTGTGCGGCGGGGCCGGGCCCCAGTCGCAGCAAGCTCTTCCGTCGCGTGGCGGCGCAGTGCGGTGGCACTCAAGCGGGTAGCGAGGTCGAGCCCTGTCCGAAGCGGTTCGCGGGCGTCTCGGCGGTGGTTGACCCTCCGTAGTCCGGCACCGAGATCCACGAGGGCGTGGGCGTGTTCGAGTCGTGCCTCGGTGCCTGCCAGCACCTCGACGGCTTCGGCCAGAGCGTCGAGGTCACCGGTGAGCACGCCCAGGGTCCGCAGTGCCAGGCCGGTCGCCTCGGGTGAATCGTAGGCGCGGGCGATGGACAGGGCGGAGTCGGCGAGTGCGTGTGCCTCCCGTTGTCGGCCGGCGCGGTGGTAGGCCAGGGCGGCGAGGGTCCGCCACGGAAAGAGGCCCGGATGGGTCCAGTTGCGCTGCTCGAGCCGGGCGCCGCCGGCGAGCAGCAGCGTGAGCGCCTCGTCGGGTCGCCCCTGGGCCAGGCGAAGCTGGCCCAGTGCGATCTGCAGGCCGGAATAGTCGGTCCCCACGCGCAGCCTCGCGAGCTCGCGCTCGCCTGCGTCGGGGTCGGCTCGCTCGACCAGGACCGGCAGCAGAGTGGTCAGCGTGAGCCGCCGGTGGTACGGAGCGTCGGCCTGCTCGGCCAATTCCTGAGAGTGGTGTACGTCTGCCTCGGCGTCCAGTAATGCTCCCAGCCGGAGGGCGCCTTCGCCGCGGGAACCGAGGGCGGCCGAGAGTTCGATCGGTGCCCCGCGGGTCCGAGCATCGGCCACGGCCGCGTCCAGCGCCGTCATGGCCCGGCCGACGGCGCCCGCTGCCGCAAGCACGGGCGCGGCCAGGTACAGCACCGCGGCCGGGAAGGGCTGGCCCAGGCGCGTGATCCCGGTCAGTGCGTCGGCGGCCCGCTCGACCGCCTGCGCGGCCTGTCCCGGTCTCTGCAGCAGCTCGACGGACGCCGTCGCCTGCAGCATGCATCCAGCTCTCGTGCCTGAGCGCACGTCGGGGAGCAGCCGTTCGAGCCGCGCCAGCGCGTCGGCTCGGGTGTCGGGTCGGGAGATGGCCGCGCCAATGTATTCGACCTCCAGTTGAGTCCGCAGCTCCGACGGGATCCCGGCGGGCTCGGCGTCGGCCAGGGCGGCGGTCAACACCTGCAGCGCGTGGGGCAGCTCGCGAGATGTCAGCAGTCCACGGGCCAATCGCAGCTCGACACGGGCACGGGTGGTGGGGTCGGTCGTTGCGGCCAGCGCGTCGGTCAGCCTGGTGGACGCTGCTTGTCTCCCGAGCTGGGTCTCGGCGTCGCCCAGTTCGAGCAGCAGCAGGGGACGTTGCCGCGGTGCGGGCGGCTCGGCGAGGGCGCGTTCCAGGTAGACGACGGCGGGGTGCGGTGCGCCCTTGGCGAGAGCTTCCCGCGCTGCATCGCGGAGGCGTTCCACGACCCACAGGTCACGCAGCGGTGGCATCGGGAGCAGATGTGCGGCCACTGCCTCGGCCGCGAATCCGTCAGCCGCCAGTTGTCGCGCAGCGGTGTGGTGGGCCAGCTGCTGCTCGGCCGCGGGCAGGTTGTCGACCACGGCCTGGGCGATCAACGGGTGGACGAAATCCAGCCGGGGCTCGCGCGTCAGGACGTCCGCCGCGACCAGCGCGTCGAGCGCGCGGGCCGTTGGAACCGGCTCCAG
Source organism: Pseudonocardia sp. (assembly GCF_025965585.1). GTDB lineage: Bacteria > Actinomycetota > Actinomycetes > Mycobacteriales > Pseudonocardiaceae > Pseudonocardia. The sequence goes on along the minus strand of NZ_JAOPWR010000002.1, from coordinate 8,122 downwards.
CCCGGCGAGGGCGGCCACGTGGCGCAGCTCGGCACCCGCGCCGAGCACGGCGAGCGCAGAGGCCACCTGCGCCACGTGCCGTGGGAGCTGTCTCAGCCGCGGGAGGACGAAGGTGCTCACGATGGCGGGGGCTCGGTCGTGGATCGCGGCGGTCGCTTCGGCGTCGGGTGCGATGTCGGCCGAGAGCAGCGATCGGGCAAGGGCGGTCAGCAGCAGCGGGTTCCCCTCGCTGACCGCGTGGCACGCAGCGGCGAACTGGCTGTCGACGGGCTCGCCGAAGACGGACTGCAGCAGGACGCTCGTGCCGGCCTCGGAGAGCGGGCCGAGACGGACGGTCGTGGCCGCGGGCTCGGCCGCGATGCTCCCCAGGAGCTGCTCGGTGTCGCCCCCTGGTTCGGGCCTCCGGCTGGCGACGGCCAGCACCAACGGCAGGTCGGCTACGCGGTGTGCAATGTGGTGCAGCGCCCGCAACGAGGCGATGTCCGCCCAGTGGGCGTCGTCGACAGTCAGCACCAGCGGTCCCCGCTCGGCGATCCCGGCCGTCAGCCAGTAGAGGCCGTGCACGGTGGCGTAGGTGGGCGCCGGGGAACCCGCGAGGTCCAGCGCCGGGCCGGCCAGCCGGGCGGCGCCCTGCATCAGCAGGTCGCGCTGAGCGGGGTCGCGCAGGATCGGTGTGAGCAGGTCACGGATGACCCCGAAGCCGAATTCGTGCTCCAACGGGCTGGCGCGGGCGGTCAGTACCCGCAGGCCGCGCTCGTGGGCGGCGGCCCGTACGGCCCCGAGCAGGCTCGTCTTCCCGATCCCGGCGGGGCCCTCGACGATGACCAGGCCGCCTTGGCCGGTGATGACTGCGTCAAGGCGTGCCATGACCGACGCCAGTTCGGCCTGCCGCTCGAGAAGGACGTCACCCCCGGGTCCGTTGCGGGTCATAGCACAAAGATTAGGGGACGACCCCCATGCGAAACAGGGGCGCACATGCGTGAGATGGCTGGGTACACCGGACCACCAAGCGCCCACCGAGCCGGCCACATTCCACATCCGGCCACCCGCCTCGACCGATGACGACGGACCTTTGGAAGCCGTCGTGACCGGTGGCCGGACAGGCGGCCAAGTCGGTTACCGACCTGAGAAAGGAACCAGCCATGCCCCACGGTCGTTTCGTTGTCTACTCCTTCACCGGCGACGAGCAGGAAATGATCGACAAGTCTCGGACCGGGGTCCTCCCCATCCTGAAGCAACAGCCCGGGTTCGTCGCCTACGGCGTCATCATCCAGGACGGCAAGATTTTCTCCATGAGTGCCTGGGACGCCGAGCGCGACGCCCACGCCGCCGACGAGGCCGCGAAAGGATGGGTTGCCGAGAACATGGACGGCCAGGTCGTCATCAGCGCGCTCGGCGACTACGCCTGGCTGGAGTTCGCCGACCACACGTCGTGATCTTCTTCGCCGACCGGCGGTCGGCGACCCACACCGGATCGCCACGTCGAGTCAGGCGGGGAGCTCGGGGTGCTCGATCCGCCGAGGTCGCGGCATTGCGGGTTCCGCGGCCTGCTCGCATTCGACGACGATGGCGGGTTTCGTGTCCGGGGCTCGGGCGGAAGATGCCGTCCGAGCGAGACGGGCAATAGGGAGAGAGTCGTCGCATGAATACCGATGACTCGATCAATCGGCCCGGCGCCGTCGCGATGCGTCGTGTCGACGACAGCAGAATGGCGCAATCATCGGTTGCCCACCGTCGTGATCATCCGACGCGGGCACCGGAATCATCGGGTGTCGAAGGAGATGTAAATGGGCGAGTGGCTTGGTGATCTGCTGTACCCGGACAACCCCGGGCGTCGGGCCCACGTGAATCAACTGCACCAGGATGTCGTCGATCTCCAGAATCTCATCACCGATGATATCAACACCTACAACCACGTCCTCCCGCTCGCGCGGAACCTGGCGACGCAGAATGCGCTCCTGCGGGCGATCCAGGCGGCGTTCCCCTTCACTCGGGAAGACCTGCGAAAGTTCCAGGACCACGACCTGGAGCCCACGGAGACGCCGACGTGGGAGCAGGTACTGGATACCGGTGCGAACATCGGGCTGAGTGTCGCCGTGCCGATGTTGCTGAAGGCACTGTGGAACTACGGCAAGGCGGCTCGGGCCGCTCGGGCAGCGGGTCAGGCGCTGCCGGAGGTCGCGGCACCCGAGGCCGCGGCCGGGCTCGCCCGGGTGAGCGAGGTCGAGATGGCTGAGCTGTCGGCGGTGAACGCCGTCGACGGTGTGCGGGGAGCCGAGGAGCTCGGAGCCAGGGAGGCCTCCGAACTCGCAGGTGGGGAGGCCGCTGAGGCCGTCGGAACCGAGGCGGCCGGGGCGGCTTCGGCGAGTATGAGGCTGGCGGGCGAGGCGTCGGGGCGGGCGCTGAGAATGGTGTTCAAGACAGGCGCGGGCGTCGCGCTCGCCGTCGGAGTCGAGCTCGCGCTCGCCGGGATCGAGGGAGGGCAGGAGCGGTCCTCGTTGGAGGGGAAGATCGCCGATCTCACCACGGTCAAGAACGCTCTCGCACCCGACCACGAGTCGATGCAGGAACGGGTCGCCGCCCTCGAGCAGGCCTCCCGCACGGCCATCGACCAGTACAACCTCATCCACCGCGATTTCGAGGAGAACTACGGGTTCGATGATATTCCGACCGAGAAGGGAAAGGTCTTCGGCGAGCACGACCGGGACGGCGCCATCGCGTCGCAAACGATCCTGGTCAACCACTTCTACAAGGTTCTCGAGACTTTCCAGAGCTTCCGGAAGCTGCGGCAGCGACACGCCGACTTCGACGAGCACCGGGCGGACTACTTCGACGAGATGATCGACATGGGCCTCGTGGAGAACGCGCAGGAGGCGGAGCGCCGCTACCAGCTCATGTCGAAGATCGACAACGACCTGGCGGCCCGCAGCGCCACAGCGACCCCCGGGTCCGGCTGAGAAACTCCGACCTGTTCAGTGCGTGTCGAACCGTCCGACGGGAGGCTGAGGTGTCCGACTGGCTGGGAGACCTGTTCTATCCCGACAACCCGCGCAGGCGCGACGAAGTCAATCAACTGCACCAACAAGCGGTTGGCCTGAGCGCACTGCTCTCTGATCGCATCGCCGTCTACAACGGCCTCGTTCCGGACGTCCAGAAGCTGGCTTCGCAGAACGCGTTGCTGCGGGCCATCAAGTTGGCGATGCGGATCGGCCGCGAGGATCTGCAGCACTACCAGGACGTGGAGCTGAGTGCTTACCAGCAGCCGCTGTGGCTGTCCATCGCGAAGACCTTGGCCGACCTCGGTCTCGCCGTGACGACGGGCAATCTGATCAAGGCCGCGTGGAATCTCAGCACCGCGGTGCGCGCGGGCCAGGGCGCGGAGGTGGTGGCGGCCTCGGAGGTCGCCGAGTTCTCCGCAGGAATGGGCCAGGCCGCCGATGTGGCGAGCGTCATGGGCGTCGAGGGTGCGGCCGAGGTGGCGTCGATGGAGGCGAGCATCGGAGCGGAAGTGGGGACCGATCTCGGCGCCGAGGCCATCGGCCTGGAGTCGGCCGAGGCAGGTGTGGCCGCCGTCGGCGAGTTCAGCGCCGTGGAGACCGCGGGCATCGGCCTCGTCATCGCAGCAGGTGTGAGCTCAGTCCTCTCGGCGATCGGCGGCGGACAAGAGCGTGACGAACTCGAAGGACAGATCAGCAGGCTCGGCGACCTCGTGGGCAGGCTCACCCACGACCGCGATCTCCTCACCCAGAAGCTGTTGGAACTGACCAGCGCTCGCCGCCAGCTGATCGCCCGCTACAACATGATCCGCGCGGAGTTCATGCGACTCGATCCGATGCCCGGCGAGACGGGACGGCTCTTCGACGATCAGGGGGCGATCACGCCGATCGTCATGTCGCAGTCGAGGCTGATCACGCGTCAGAGCCAGATGCTGGCGCTCGGCCAGCACATCCGGCAGCTGATCGCGCAGCATGTGGACTTCGCCTCGGACCAGGGACGTTACCTGCAGGAGCTGGTCGACATCGGCGCAGCGGACACGGTCGACCAGGCAGCGGCGTGTTGCCGCCTCATCGCGGACATGGACGTGCCTGAGGTGACACCCGGGCGAGTCCACGAGAGCTGGGAAGCGCCGATCGTCGTGGCCGAGGCGGCGAGAGGGGACTTCTCCGTCACGATGGGTGCCGACGGGCGTCTGGACGTCATGTTCACCGACACCGGAGGCAGGCTGATGCGCACCAGCCAGACGGCCGATCGCCGCAGCTGGACCGGCGTCTCGCCCATCGCCGCCACCGAGGTTGCGGACTGGACGCAGGCCCGCACCGCCGATGGCGATCTGGCCGTCGTCTACCGCGCGCCGTACGACGCCGTCTACTGCGATTGGCGGCAGGTGGACGGGAACTGGCACGGCCCGACCGCGATCGGCTGGAAGGCCGCGCACCTGGCGGTCGTCACCACCGATTCAGTTGCGCTGCTGATGTACTACATCGCCGCCGACAACACCCTTCGCACGGGTGTGGTTCCGATCGACGGTGTCGCCCAGAGACCGTTGCCGTCGGACATTCCGACGATCGGTGTCCCTGCATCGAGCCCGGTGACCGTGGTCAAGGACGTGTTCCGGTCGCTCAACGTCTTCTACATCGGCAGCGACGCCAACCTGTACTGCCTCGCCCAAGACCTGTCCACCGACCGGCACTGGCAGGGCCCGGTCTCACTTGGTGGACCGAGGAAGGCGTTCACGGTCGGCGTGCACGACGACGGGCGGTTGGAGGTGTTCACGATCGCGGCGGACGACGCGCTCCACCGCAACTTCCAGCGTCCCGAGGACCCGACGATGTGGAGCGGCCCGACAGCGCTCGGGCTGTCGGCGCGCAGCGTGACCACGGCGTCCAACACCTACGGCTTCATGGAGTTGTTCGGCGTCCGAACCGACGGCACCCTCTTCCACGCGTGGCGCACGCACGATCCCACCGGATTCGAGTTCGACGAGGCCGTCGGCGTGCCTGGCCAGGGCATCGCACCCTCCCCGAGCGAGCCGGGCTGGCCGATGGGGATCTTCTCGATCAGCGTCGACGGCCTGGTCTCCCACCTCGCGCCCGCCGATGCCACCGGCGAGCGGGTGACGACCAACCTCGGCGTGCACGCCGAGCGGGTCGTGCCCGCGCGGGATCTGGATGGTCGCATCCTGGCCTTCTTCGCCGACGGCGGCGGCCGGCTCTGTGCGGCGCGCCGAGTTGTTACGGCCGCACCGCCGCGCCCACGCGTTCCACATTGGTGACGAGCCGGAGGTGAGCCGAGCCGCGGCGCTCATGCCCACCTCGACCTGCTGCGGACTGACGCTCGGCAGCATCCTTCTGCGTGCGTCGCTCAGCGGCTCACCCTTGTCCCATCTCAAGGAGCACTCGGACTCATTCTGGGCGCTGCACGGGGCCTGCGGGGTTCTGCTGACGCGTGCGCGGTGAGGACGTGCCCGCCTGGCCGGTCGAGGACGCGACGCCGCGAACGATCGAGGCCCGGTTGCGTCCGCATGCACCGGCCGGTCTCATCGCCTGCCTCCATTCCAAAGCTCCTGGCCACCTGAGCGCTCGACTGGTCGCCCTGGCGGGCGACCGCGATCACGTCGCGCCGGAACTCCTTCGGGAACGGCTTGGGCACGCTGCTGATCCTTCCAGTGAGGCCGCAGCCTCACAGGCAAGGAGTCAAACGAACCGGGGGTAGTCCCCCCTGAGGGTCTGAACTGCGGCGATGAGCTCGTGGGCGCGGCTGGGACAGGAGCGGATCTTGCGCAGGATGCGCCAATTCTTCAGCTCGGCGTGACCCGCTCACCGGGGCCGCGGCGGCGGGCGTGCGCGGCGTTGACGTCCTTCTGGTTCTTGGAAAGGCGCCGGTAGCAGCCGGTTGTCTGGATCGAGACGGCGGCGCCACTGCGGGACCGCGACCGTCGGACCGGCGCCCTGGTAGGCGGTGTCAGCGACTGCGGGGATCTCGAGGACCGCGATCGCGTCGATGATGCCGTGCTCGCGGGCTCCACCCATATCGTGTCGTGCTCCGGGCAGCGGCGGGGAGATCCACACCAGCCGGCCGATCGGGTCCGCGATGACCTGCACGTTCACCCCGTGAGCCTTGTGCTTGCCGCTGTAGAAGGCGCGGTCGCGGCCCGGTACCATGCCGACTCGGCCGATCCGCAGCAGCGTGCCGTCGAGGATCACGAACGCCTTCCGCGACGCGACCTCGATCGCCTGCTCCAGGGACGGCGCCATCGCCGAGAGCAGCTCGAGTGCTTCGCGGGATGTAGCGGTACACCGTAGACGTGCCGACCTGGAATCCGCAGGCCAGATCGGCGTAGGTCTCGCCCTTGCGCAGGTAGGCGACCACCAGCAGGGCCTGGCGCCCCGCGCTGAGCTTTCGCCAGCGGGTCGACCGCTGCTTGCGGGGCGCTCGCAACGCATCGGACAGCACGCCGAGCGCGCGGCTGGACACGGTTATCCCGGACGGGTAGGACAGCACATGAAGCTCCTGGTGAGGCGGATTGATCTAGGCAATCGCCCGTCTACCAGGAGCTTCACCCATCCGAGTCACACCACGCCGCACACCCGCTGCCAGCCCGCCCGCCAGGTTGGCAGACGCTCAGTGCCAGCCCGCTCTCGCGACCATGGCTGGCGATCAGCTGCTCGGCAACCGCGTCAAGATCATCCATACCCCGCTCGGTCGTCTCCGACACCCTCATCAGGTCCACAGCCTGCGCGGGCATCGCGCCAGTCGTCGGTGCTTCCTCCTTGATCAGAGTCGCACCGTCGTCTTTACAGCCCCCTTAGGCCGGCGTGAATGCCGTCGACCGGCCGTGAACGGGCCGATCGACGGCGTTCCCACGGGTCGACCTGTCCGCTACATCGCGTGGACGAAGGTGTCGGCGGTGCCGTTGGTGTCGTTGGGGTAGAGGTTGGTGCCTTCGGAGGAGAAGGCGACGAGTGCGCCGTTGCCGTTGATGGAGGCGAATCCGATGTCGGAGTTGCCGTTCGCCCCGACGCCGTTGGAGTTGACGTTGGCCAAGCGGATAATTCCGGTGGTCAGGTCTCGGACGTAGGCGTGGGTAGTGGTGGTCGTGCTGTCGGGTGTGAGGTGTCCGTTGCCGCGATATGAGTGGGCAGTGGGCTGGCAGCATGCGCTGGGCTCGCCTGCCTGCCGCCTGGGTCGCCATCCGCCTTGCTCCGCTCGAGCTCAACGACCGCAGGTGCATCTGAGCGACTACCGAGGGCAGATGCGGGTGTGACCAAGTGGGGGGTTGGGCGCCAGCCGAGTCCTACGTGCGTGTCCAACTGCGTGACAATCGGCCCGTTCATCCTCGACCACGACCGGATGCCGACGGACGCGATCTGGCTCTTGACCTGCGACTCTCCGCAGTTGCGAGCAGTACCCTCATTGCTTCACACCGAAGAGGTCACTGGTTCGATCCCAGTATCGCCCACAGCCGAATGGCCTGGTCAGAGGCTCTTTTATGAGCTTCCGGCCAGGCCGTTCGTCGTGTTGGTGAGTGACTATTGAGTGACTACCGTTTCGGGTGTCCGCGGCGGTCACGGCGAGGCTCTCGGAGTCCGAGTGGGCCGGCTGCGCGTCACCCGACGAGGTGGTCGGTCCCGACGAGGCCGTGGCCCCTCGGTTCGACGGCTCGCAGGGACGCCACCGGGCACCGCCGACGCCACCGCGGTCATCGGGGTGCGGGTGCGCGACGGCCACATGTTCACGGACCCGCAGCGCCGTCGGTAGTACCACCCGGCTGTCGGAGCGGTTGCCCGGCAGCAGGTCGATCAGTGCGCGGCCAGCCTGCTCCGACGGGCCGGTGACCGTCGTGAGCGGCGGGTGGCAGAAGTCGGCGCCCCCGACTCCAACTCCGCCCCCATCACGTAGGCACGATGCGTCAGAGAGATCTGTGGCTGGGCGCCGCGGTGCGCAGCCTCGTAGTCGGCGGCCAGGTAGGTGGAGTGCTCCGCGGCGAACAGGTGCTGCGTCGAGAGGTAGCTGCGGACGCGGGCGATCACCGAGCCGGCGATGCCACCGCCGACGCCACGCCCGCCTCAGCTCATACCTCGTCATCGCTCACCCGCCTGAGGTTAGACAGGCCTGGTCCCGC
>NZ_JAOPWR010000549.1 GCF_025965585.1 Pseudonocardia sp. | reverse complement strand
GACCTGGACCCGAATGCCTATATGGTCGTGCAGGTACTTGGGCGCGATGGTGGAAAGCGTCTGCAAGATCTGGTTTACGTTGGTGGCGGCGTACGAGGAGCCGGGACTTGGGCTAGACGGACGCGGTGGCCCTCTGCGGTATCGCCGAAGTCGCTTTCGTCGTCGTCACGGAAGTACTTGTAGAACCACTCGGGTACTCGGGTGGTATCCAGGCGGGTGCGGAGGACGCCGTCCTGTACATCGCGGGCCACGTTGCGTAGGCGGTGCCATTCGGTGTCGGGCACGGGACCAGGGCGTCCGTTGCCCAGCTCGGTGTTGACGACCTTGGCGAGTCTCTCCCGTTCGTCGGCCACCTTTCGTTGGCCGGACCAAATCTCGTAGGCGATCTGGTAGGCAGCCAGAGACGGGACGAAGAAGCTGAGGAGGGTGTCAACAAGGGGGGCGTTCGCGACCGCGAGACCGATGACCAGGCCGATGGCGGTCCACAGGAACGCGGCGGCGGCGATGAGGTGGCTGTAGCGGCGGCGGAGGCGGGCGTCCCAGGCGAGATTCTGCTCCTGGGCGATGAAGACGTCGTACGGGTGGTGGACGTCGTGGGTGGGGTCATACCAGCCGTCGGTGATGCGCTTGTCCTTCTTCCCACCTCGGGCGAGTTGGCGTGCAAGGCGGCGGACGTCTGGCTCGGGGATCGTGTCGCCGGCGACGGTAGTGCGCCACGGCAGGTGGAACAGGGCGGTGTCGAACATCTCCTGGAGCAGGGCGCCTCGGCGGGCGGTGTTCCCGGCGAGGCCCTTGAGCAGGAACGCAGAGACGAGGAACCAGAAGAACCCGACGATCGAGACTGCGGTTCGGCCGTGGCCGATCAGCGTGATCAGGACACCGGCGGCGGCGAGCGCGAGGGCGGCGTCGACGCGCACGGCCTCAAGGAGCTGGCCACGTTGGTGGCTTGCCGCCGCGGCGCGCTGCAGGAGCAGCATATCGTCGTCGAGCTGCCGCTCGTGGATGGCTCGAGGCGGTATTCCGCGGACACCGGCGGGATCGGTGGAAAGGTTCATGGCTTGGTCATCCGGTTACCGAAGAGCTTCTTCCACTCGTCGTAGGCAGTCCGTTCCTGGTCCTCGTCCTCCAGGTCGACCGCTCGTTCGGCGATGCCGCGGGCTTGCTTGAGCGCGTTGGCCGCAGTGAGTTTCTGGGTGGCGTTCATGACGGCGTTGACGTCACCGCCGAGACCGGCGGGGTCGGGCCACTGGTCGCCGATGCGTTCGGCGGCGGTGGCCAGGAACAGCACGATCTCGTCCTGGTAGCGCCCGATGGGCGGCTTCACCAGGGACTGGGCCATGACTTCCAACAGGAAGGAAGGCGAGACAGGTTCCCCGAGCTCACGGTTGATGCCCTTGATCATCTTGACCAAGGGCACGTACTTGCCGTCGCAGTCGGCGTTCTTTGCGATGCTCAGCTCGTGGTGGCGCTTGGGATTGGTCGCGAGCCAATCGCCTGCCGAGGGGTTGGGGATGTAGTAGCCGCCGTCCCTCCGCTTGAAGGCGGGGACCACGTCGATGGACATGACCTCGTCGTCGGGGCCGTAGGGGACGACGACGGCCATGCCGTCGCGGGCGGCGCCCGTCCACTTCTGACGGAGGAGGGTCTCCAGGGCGTTGATGACCTGGATGGGGGCCTGGTCTCGGAAGCCGGCCTGGGAGCCGTCGTCGTCGAGGACGACGAAGATGTCGATGTCCTTGAGCTTCTTCGTTTTGGTGTCGCGCCGGTAGCTGCCGGTGAGGAAGTTGTCGGCGAGGTCCCAGTGTGACTTGACGAAGTCGCGGATGGCCTCGTGCCGTGCCTTGGCCAGATTCTGCTCGGTCTCGGTGATCTCCAGATTGTGCTTCAGGTTGGCGAAGGCGTCGTCGATGTATCCCATAGCGGTGTTCCTGCTCGTGGTCTCAGTTGTGGTAGTACCGCATGCTGGTCGAGGCGTGCGGGGCGGAGCCGAGGGTGCCGAAAGTGATGCCCCGCAGGCCGTTGGTGCTCGCCCGCTGGCCGGGGCCCCAGCCCGGTTGCGGGGTACGGGGCCCGTTGAAGGTGCAGAACAACCGATATGTGGTGCCTGCGGGCACCCGGTCGAGCTTGGCGCGGAACCGGGCGAGCCGGGCCCGAGAGGCGGTGAACTCTGCGTTGCCGTCGCCGGAGGTGGTGTAGGACACCGGGAACTCGATCACCGGCGCCACGGCGCCCGAGGGCTGATGGCACTCAAGGACGACCGCGGCCAGGGAGCTCTCCTCGATCCATGCCTTGACCGCGTTCTCGTTCTGCACCCAGTCACGGTGCAACCGGTCCATGTTGATCCCCAGGTCGGCGAGGATGTCGATGATCGCGCCGAGGATGACGTCGGTCAGGTGCGTGGCGGTGTGGGTCCGGGTGTAGCTGTACGTGTAGGTCGACGTCATCGATGGGTCACCGCCCGGCGCAGGGCCTCAAGGTCGATCAGCGGACCCGAACTGGCGGCCTTCGTCTCCGGAACGGGTGGGGCGGCGTCGGACAGCCGAGCGTGCCCGTCCGCGACGGCCTTCACCTGCTCCTGGAGCGGGGCGGGGGACGGGAGGTGGATCGTGAAGTCGTCGGCGCCCGTCGCGCCGGGGACGGGGTTGAGATTCTCCTCCAGCGTCAGCGCCGCCGTGCCGGACACCGTCGTGATCTCGCAGTGCACCTTGCCAGCCACCAGGGTGAGCGGGTGCTTGTGTAGGTGCCCTCCCGCGATCAGCATCCGCCCGACCGCCTCGGCGGCCGACATCGCCTGTACCGCCTCGTCGCGGGACAGCGCAGAGGACTGCGCCACCGTTTCCGCCACGAGGTCCGCGATCACCGACCAGGTTGCGCTGGCGCTACGCACGGGCGAGGCCGCCACCTCCCTAGTGCGCCGCACGGGACACCTCCGGCCAGCTCGTCTCCGCGACGGCATTGCGCACCGCGGTGGCCAGGCTGTCTTCCGTGAGGCTGCCGGGGTCGAGCACCGTGTCCAGCCGCTGAGCCAGGGCTTCGAAGACCACCTTGCGCGCGCGGCGGCCGTCCAACCCGTCCGCGGCCTCGGCGATGCGGTTCATCGCCGAGGAGCGCGCCAGATGACCCAGGGCCGGGTACTTGTCGGCGAGTGTGAGCAGTGTGGAGGCCAGGATCTCCCGCAGCGCCTCCGGCTCGGGGAGCGGGACCAGGATGGCAGCGTCGGAGCGGGAGAGGAACGCCTCGTCCAAAGCGGTGGTGAAGTTGCTGGTCGCAACGAAGAACAGGTGCGGGTGCTCGGCGGCGTTGAGATCCAACGCCGTGAGCACCGCGTCGGTGGCGCGGTGAACATCGGCCGGGTTGGCTGCCAACGAGGCCGCCGAGCGGGCAACCGCCATCGACTCGACCTCGTCGAGAATCACCACGGTCGGCACACCGTCCGACGCCAGCCCCGGCACGTACTCACCGAGCAACTCGCTGACCCGCTGCTGCGACTGCCCGTGCTCGGCGCTCATCAGCCCGTGCGGATTGATTTCGATCCGCCGGACCTCGCCGCCGGGAACGAAGCGCGCGACCTGCGCCGGCAGACCCCGCGCCAGGGTCGTCTTGCCGGTGCCGGGCGGCCCATAGAGCGTGCACAACCCGTGCAACGCCGTCACCTCGAACGGTAGATCGGGCCGGACAAGCAGCGACAACACGGTCTGGTTGCGCAACCTCTCCTTGATCCCCTCCGGCACCACGATGGCGTCCCACAACGAGGTCTCCGCCGAGTCGGCGGTGACCACCTCCTCCGACAGCACGCACTCCTGAACCTTCATCCCCTCAACTCCGTCCCTCGCGCCCGGCGATTACCTCAGATTTCAACATCATCTTCTTGAAGGTTGGTAGGCTACACGACGAAGTAGACGTGCAACTCGACACACCCCTCACCCGGACGTGCCTGTTGAAGCCGGGGGATTTGACCGCCGGGTAACCAAGGTGTGCCTAAGATGCGAGCGGAGCATCAAGATCGAGGACTGTCCGCTCATCGGCGGACATCGACTGCGGAGACGAGCGACGTGAACGACCCGCAACTGGACCCCGGCGACATCGCGGCCCTGTTCGATCGGGCCAGACTGCGGATGGCGCGTGAACTTCGCGGCCTCACTCAGGTGCAACTGGCGCGGGAAGTCGGCTCCGTTACCGCGGCCTCAATCAGCCAGTTCGAGAACGGACACACCAAACCCGCCACGTCGACGCTTCGCCGCCTCGCGGTCGCACTGCGAGTACCGCCAACCTTCTTCGCCGCACCAGCCCGCCCCCCCGCTCAGGACCAGGTCAACGGGTTCTTCCGCAGCCTTCGATCAACTTCCCCTCGAGATCGCCACCAAGCTCTCGCCTACGTGCACCTCGCGCGGGAACTTGCGCTCGAGCTCGAAAAGCACGTCGCGTTGCCGGACCTCAACCTGCCGCGCGTCCCGATTGGCGAAGGGCAGCCGCTCCGGTCCGCCGACATCGAACAAGCGGCGGCCCAAGTCCGCGACCATTGGAACGTGCCACGCGGCCCGGTCCACGATGTCGTGCGGCTACTGGAGATGAACGGAATCATCGTCGTCCGCTTTCGCGTCAGCATCGAAAAGGTTGACGCATTCTGCGTCGACTTCCCCGACAGGCCCGTCGTCGCTCTCGGGGCCGATAAGGGTCTGCGCGACCGCTCCCGCTTCGATGCCGCCCACGAACTCGGCCATCTAGTCTTGCACGGCATCTCGGGAGAAATAGGAGACAAGGTCACCGAAGGGCAAGCTCACGAGTTCGCCGCAGCATTTCTCATGCCGGCCGACGACATCAAACCCGAACTCCCGAGTCGGCTTGACTGGCCCGCATTTCTCCGGTTAAAAGCAAAATGGCACGTCTCGCTCGCAGCTCTTCTAGTTAGAGCAAAGACGCTTGGCGTCATGAGCGAACACGCCTACGCGCAGGGATGGAAAGCCCTATCTGTGCGAGGATGGAGGAAAGTCGAGCCAGGCCCTCTGGGGATC
>NZ_JAOPWR010000538.1 GCF_025965585.1 Pseudonocardia sp. | reverse complement strand
CTCGCCAGGGGGACACGGTGGAGATGGTCATTTTCAGCTGCAGCCGCTGGTGGAGCCGCAGCCCTCGCACAGGTAGCAGCTGCCCGCCGGGCGCATCTTCGTGCCACAGGTCATGCACAGCGGAGCGTCGGCGGCCTTGCCCATGCGCAGCTCGAGCAGCTCGGTGGAGCTGCCGACCTCGACCGGTGCCGGGGAGGCACCGACCGGTCGGGCGGGGGCGTGCTCGGTCTCGACGCCCGTGCGCAGGCCCTCGACGTCGACCTGCCCGTAGTTCGCCGCGTAGTCGGTGCTGTCGACCTGCGCGGTGCGCTCGTCGGCCGAGAAGATGCCCAGCTGGGCGCGCTTCTCCGCCGGCAGGTGGTCCAGCGCGAGCCGGCGGAACAGGTAGTCCAGCACGCTCGTGGCGATGCGGACGTCCGGGTCGTCGGTCATGCCGGCGGGTTCGAAGCGCAGGTTGGAGAACTTCGAGACGTAGAACTCCAGCGGGATGCCGTACTGCAGGCCCACCGAGATCGACATCGAGAACGCGTCCATCACACCCGAGAGCGTCGAGCCCTGCTTGCCGAGCTTGACGAAGATCTCGCCGAGGCCGTCGTCGGGGTAGGAACCCGCGGTGAGGTAGCCCTCGGCGCCGCCGACGGTGAACGAGATGGTCTCGCTCGGGCGCTTCTTCGGCAGCCGCCGGCGCACCGGACGGGCCTCGACCACGACCTCCTTCTCGCCGCCGCCGGAGGACTTGGCCGACTTGCCCGCCGACAGCGGCTGGCCGACCTTGCAGTTGTCGCGGTAGATCGCGAGCGCCTTGAGGCCGAGCTTCCAGCCGTCCATGTAGACGCGCTCGACGTCCTCGACGGTGGCCGTCTCCGGCATGTTGACCGTCTTGGAGATGGCGCCCGACAGGAACGGCTGCACCGCGGCCATCATCCGGACGTGGCCCATGGCGGCGATGACCCGCTCGCCCATGGCGCAGTCGAACACCTCGTAGTGCTCGGTGCGCAGCCCCGGGGCGTCGATGACGTGGCCGTGCTCGGCGACGTACTCGACGATGGCCTCGACCCGCTCGGGCTGGTAGCCGAGACGGGTGAGCGCGCGCGGCACCGTCTGGTTGACGATCTGCATGGAACCGCCGCCGACCAGCTTCTTGAACTTGACGAGCGCGAGGTCCGGCTCGATGCCGGTGGTGTCGCAGTCCATCATCAGGCCGATGGTGCCGGTGGGCGCCAGCACCGAGGCCTGCGCGTTGCGCCAGCCGTTGCGCTCGCCGATGGCGAGGCAGTCCTTCCACGCGATCGTCGCGAGCTTGTGGATGCTGCTGCTCGCCGGGAGCGTGCGCACGGCGTCGTTGGCCGCGGCGTGCTTGCGCATGACGCGCTGGTGCGACTCGGCGTTGCGGGCGTAGCCCTCGTAGGTGCCGACGACGCCGGCCAGCTCGGCCGAGCGCTTGTACGCCGCGCCCGTCATCAGGGAGGTGATGGCGCCGGCGAGCGAGCGGCCGCCGTCGGAGTCGTACGCATGGCCGGTGGCCATCAGCAGCGCTCCGAGGTTGGCGTAGCCGATCCCCAGCTGGCGGAACTTCCGCGTGGTGTCACCGATCGGCTCGGTGGGGAAGTCGGCGAAGCAGATGGAGATGTCCATCGCGGTGATGATCAGCTCGACGCACTTCTGGAAGCGCGCGGCGTCGAACTGGCCGTCGTCGCCCAGGAACGTGAGCAGGTTCAGCGAGGCGAGGTTGCAGCTCGAGTTGTCGAGGTGCATGTACTCCGAGCACGGGTTGGACGCGGAGATGCGGCCCGACTCGGGGCAGGTGTGCCAGTCGTTGATGGTGCCGTCGTACTGGATGCCAGGGTCGGCGCACTCCCAGGCGGCCTGCGCGATGGTGCGGAACAGCTTCTTCGCGCCGACCTTCTCGATGATCTCGCCGCTCATCCGGCCGCGGAGCCCGAAGTCGGTGTCGGCCTCGACGGCGCGCATGAACTCGTCGGTGACGCGGACGGAGTTATTGGCGTTCTGGTACTGCACCGAGGTGATGTCGGAGCCGCCGAGGTCCATGTCGAAGCCGGCGTCGCGCAGCACGCGCACCTTGGCCTCCTCCTTGGACTTCGTGAGCACGAACTCCTCGATGTCGGGGTGGTCGACGTCGAGCACGACCATCTTCGCGGCGCGGCGCGTGGCGCCACCGGACTTGATGGTGCCCGCGCTGGCATCGGCACCGCGCATGAACGAGACCGGCCCGGAGGCGGTGCCGCCCGAGGACAGCAGCTCCTTCGACGAACGGATGCGCGACAGGTTCAGGCCCGCGCCGGAACCGCCCTTGAAGATCAGCCCCTCCTCGCGGTACCAGTTGAGGATCGACTCCATCGTGTCGTCGACGGCGAGGATGAAGCACGCGCTGACCTGCTGCGGCGAGCTGGTGCCGACGTTGAACCAGACGGGCGAGTTGAAGCTGAACACCTGGTGCAGCAGCATCCAGGTGAGCTCGTGCGCGAAGATCTCGGCGTCGGCCGGGGTGGCGAAGTAGCCGTTCTCGACGCCGCAGCGGTGGTACACGCCCACGACCCGGTCGATGAGCTGACGCAGGCTCGACTCGCGCGTGGCCGACCCGACGGCGCCCCGGAAGTACTTGCTGGTGACGATGTTGGTGGCGTTGACCGACCAGGACGACGGGAACTCGACGCCCCGCTGCTCGAAGTTGACCGTGCCGTCGCGCCAGTTGGTCATGACGACGTCGCGGCGCTCCCAGGTGACCTCGTCGTAGGGGTGCACCCCCGCGGTGGTGTGGATCCGCTCGACGGTGAGCCCGGCGGGGCGCGCCTGCTTGGCGGGCGCCTTCTTGCCGCGTCCCGAACTGGGCTCTCCGGACGTGGTGGTGCCGACGGTCTCGGTCATGGACGATCCTCTCCTCCGGCGCCGGCGGGCTGGGTCCGTCGGAACCGCGGTGCTCTGGTGCTGGGTGCTGTGCTGATGCTGTGCGGTACTGGGTGCTCTGCGGTGCTGGGTGCTCGTGATGTGCGTGCGGCGTGCTGTGCGTGCACACGTGCAGGGCTGGCCGGGCCACGGCGGCGGTGCCGGGCGGGGCACTCGTACGGGGACGGTGCTGACGGGACGTCCTGATCGAGCGGGCTGACGTGCGTGTCATCAGGTGGTGCGGGCGAGTGCGGCCCGGTCAGAGCAGAACTGGTAACTAGGGGCTGATCATGACGAGCTGGTCACGACGAGCCGTCACGACGAATCCGGGGATCCGTCGGGACCACGGAGATCGGCGATCTCCTTCGCGAAATCCTCTATCGAGGAGAACGAGCGGTAGACGCTCGCGAAGCGCAGGTAGGCCACCTCGTCGAGATCGCGCAGCGGACCGAGGATGGCGAGGCCGACCTCGTGGCTGGGCACCTCGGCCGCACCACCGGCCCGCACCGCCTCCTCGACGCTGTGGGCCAGCTGCTGGAGCGCGTCCTCGTCGACGGGCCTCCCCTGGCACGCCCTGCGGACGCCACGCACGACCTTCTCGCGGCTGAACGGCTCCGTGACCCCGCTGCGCTTGACGACGGCGAGCACCGACTCCTCGACCGTCGTGAACCGCCGCCCGCAGGCGACGCAGGAACGGCGACGGCGGGTGGCCTGCCCGTCGTCGACCTCGCGGGAGTCGATGACGCGGCAGTCCGAGTGCCTGCAGAACGGACAACGCACGGATCAACCCCTTCCCCCGGTGTGGGTGCGATCCGGACCTTCAGACCCCACCCGTGGACCAACAAGGGGAGTTTAACCACAACATGTAGGGGCAGGGGAAGCCGGAGGCCCCTCTACTACCGGCGTGTCGTCCGAACGTGCGGCACAGCCGGAACGCCCCGGCACGGCGCGTGCGGAGCGTCATCCCACGGGCACCCGCAGCACCTGCCCGGGACGCACCTGCACCGATGTGAGCGAGTTGGCGGTGACGATGCGCTCCACGACGGCCGACAGCTCCGCCCCGGTGGCCCCGGGAACCGCCCGCTCGGCGATCGCACCCAGTGAATCGCCCGCCGCGACGGTGACGATGATCTCCGCAGGAGCCGCCGCGACGACGCCGGGCGACGGCGTTCCGGCCGCGCGCACCACCGACGCCGCGTCGGCCAGCAGGCCCAGCCCGACGACGACGGCCGCCGCGACGAGCGCGACCACCACCCCCGCGACGGCGCGGCGCACGCGGTACCGGAGGGCGAGCGGGGGGGCCGCCACGACGGGGCGCCGGGCCAGCACACGCTGCCCCGGCCGCTGCGGCACCCCGTGGCAGAGCGGCCGCTCCACCTGGGCGGGCCGCACGGCCACGGCGACGACACCCGGCCGCACCGGGCGCGGGCCCGGGGAC
>NZ_JAOPWR010000536.1 GCF_025965585.1 Pseudonocardia sp. | reverse complement strand
CTCGCCAGGTACAGCACCGCGTCGCTGACGTCGCGCGGCTCGATGAACTTCACCGGCATCGTGTTCAGGAAGATCCCGCCGACACCGGGGTTGTCGGCGATCAGCCGGTCCATGTCGGCCAGGCCGTCGACGAGGGTGGTGCGGACGCCCGTGGGGTGCACGGTGTTGACGCGGACGTGGTGGCGGCCCAGCTCGTTGGCCATCACCTGCGCCAGCCCCACCACGCCGTGCTTCGCCGCCACGTACGGCGCGAGGAACGGCACGCCCTTGATCGCCGCCGTGGAGCCGGTGGCGATGATCGAGCCACCGCCGGCCGCGATCAGGTGAGGCGCGGCGACGGTCATCGTGTTCCAGACCCCGGTGAGGCCGACGGAGATCGTGTCGTCCCAGATCTGGGGCGTGACCTCGTCCCAGGGCTTGAGCACGCAGATCCCCGCGTTGGCGACGGCGACGTCCAGCCGCCCGAGCCGCGCGACGCCGTCGGCGACCGCGGCGGCCAGCGCGTCCCGGTCGCGGACGTCGGCCTGGACGGCGACGATCCGGCGGTCCAGCGCCTCCACGGCCTTGACGGTCTGCGCGAGATCGTCGGGCGTGGCCATCGGGTACTCGGCGGAGGCGTTGTCGGCACAGACGTCCACCGCGATGATGTCGGCGCCGTGCTCGGCGAGGGTGAGCGCGTGGCTGCGCCCCTGCCCCCGCGCCGCGCCGGTGATCAGCACGACCTTCCCCGCCACACGTCCGCTCACGATCTGGTCCTCTTTCTGTCGTAGGGCACGAACTCGGCGCCGAACAACTCGCGCGCGAGGACGATCTTCTGGATCTTGGCGGTGCCGTCGGCGCTCTCGACGGCGAGCACGTCACGCATCCGCTGCCGGCCCGGCCGGCAGCGCGGACGCACCGAGCGACGACCCGCGCCGGCGCAGCTCCCACGGGAACTCGCTGGGCTTCGCCCGCGCCAGGTAGCCCGACGCCGGCTCGGCGCCGGCGAACTTCCGGATGCCGTCGCGGATGGCGGCCTGGTCGTCGGTCGGTCGACGTGCATCGAAACCTCCTACATTCAATGACAGTGTGTTCCCCGAGGTGTAGAGTGTCAACGCATGGGACCGATCAGCAACCGCTACACCGAGCTCGTCGGCATCGAGCACCCGATCGTCCAGGAGGGCCTCGGCCCGTATCGGACGTCCAAGCTCGCGGCGGCGGTCTCGCAGGCCGGCGGGCTGGGCACCGTGTCCATGCCGGGCATGCCCGAGGACCTGCAGGCCGGCGCGCGCACGTTCCTGTCCCACATCGAGGAGTGCGCCTCGCTGACGGACAAGCCGTTCGCCGTGAACATCCCCGTCGGGGTGGACGCGCGCGGCGCGATCGTCGAGTTCACCGACGTCTACATCCGCGCCGTGCTCGATGCGCGGCGGCGCGACGCGGGCCTGGCCGCCCAGCTCACGGTCATGACGACGTCGGCGGGCTTCCCGGGCGTCTACATCGACCTGATCAAGGACGCCGGGATGGTGCACCAGCACAAGGTCGGCTCCACGCGCCAGGCGATCAAGGCCGCCGAGGCGGGCGTCGACGTCGTCATCGCCGCCGGGTTCGAGATGGGCGGGCACGCGCCGGCCGCGGGCGTGCACACGTTCGTCCTCGTTCCGAAGGTCACCGAGGCCATCGACATCCCCGTGGTGCTCACAGGTGGCGCCCGCGACGGCCGCACGCTCGCCGCCGCGCTCTGCATGGGCGCGGACGCCGTGGCGCTGGGCACGCGCTTCATCCTCTCGGAGGAGAACTCCGACTGGCACCCCAACTACCTGCAGGCTCTGCTCGACGCGAAGGAGGGTGACGACGTCGCGTTCACCGGCGTCTACGGGCCCTGCCGCGGCCTGCGCAACCCCGCATCCGAGGCACTGCTGGTGGCACAGAACGACCCGGACGCCGACCCGGTGGCGCTGATCCGCCACAAGATCGAGTCGATGTCCCGCGCACAGACCGACGGCGACACGGTGAACAGCCTCGTGATGACCGGGCAGGTCGCGGGCGCCATCGACCACGTCATCCGGGTGGCCGAGTTCGTGCCCGCGATGGCCGAGGAGGCGGCGGCGGTACTGGCCCGGCTGGCCGGGAACCTGACGGGCGCGGCACCGGCCTGATCGACCGGGCACAGCGGATCAGTGCTTGCGCACCACCCGCTCCTCCGTGCCCTCCCGCCGGACCGTGATGTCCCAGACCGTGATGTCGAGGTGGCCCCCGCCAACCGCCACCGCGGAGGCGCCGGTCACGTGCACGGCGAAGAAGTGCCCGAACTCCTGACCCCGAAGCTCCAAGCCCGTCTCCTCGAACAGGGCCACCGCGAAGCGCTGGTGCAGGGCCGGGTCCCGGACATCCTCGACGACGCCCCACACCTTCGCGTCACCGTTCGTCACCTGGGTGTCGACGGTGGCGGTGTGCAGCCCTGACGGCTCCTGTCACCTTCAACCCGGGGACGTCTCCGCCACGACCTCGTTCCAGCGGGCGTGCGCGTCGTCGTACCACTCGGTGCGCAGCTCCTGGAACATCGCCGCCGCGCGCCGCCCGATCCAGTCGGGCAGCAGCGCCTCGGGCAGCTGCGGGTCGACGAACGGGAAGCGCTGCCACTGGCTCACCAGCTCCACGTGGGTGAGCAGCACGGGGTCGCCGGGCTCCGGCTGCACGCCGTCGTAGGTGCGCAGCAGCTCGTCGTACATCGCGACGAGGCCGTCGAGGTCCCACGCGCGCTGCACGATCTCCGTGTCCGACAGCCCCACGTCCGTGGACGAGCCGGTGAACGACAGCGTGGACTCCCGCAGCCCGAGGTCGGTGACCACCCGCCGCGCCTCCGCCGCCCGCTCGGGGTGGGGCGTGAGCCAGACGCTCGGTGTCGGGTTGCCGAAGCCCGCCCAGCTCAGCGCGCCGTAGAGCTTCTTGCGGACGGTGCGCAGGCTCTGCGGGACGGTGATCAACAGGATCAGCCAGTTGCCGTCCCACGCGGGTGCGTCCGCGCTGAGCGAGTACACGCGCTGGGCGCCCTCCTCGATCAGCTGCCGGCCCGCGGGCGTGATCTCCCACCGCACCTCGCGGCCGTGACGCTCGCCGACGATCCAGCCGGCCGCGGCGCCGCGCGCGATGGCCTGGCGCGCCGTCTGCTCCTCCACGCCGACGCCCGTGAGCACGTGCAGCAGCGACGAGGTCCACACGGGTTCGCCGACAGGGAGCACCAGCTCGCCGAGCACCGTCAGCAGCAACGACCGCGCGCTCCCGGCGCTCACGACGGGCCGTCGCACGCTCGCTGGAGGCATTCGATCAGTCTAGGGATCACGGTCACCGCGGCGACGCAGGCCTGGCCGAGCGCAGCCCGACGGTGGCGATCGCGCACGTGCGCGCATCGGCCCCGCGCGCCAGCACCTCGACCACGGCCAGCGAACGCCCGCCGTGCAGCACGGTCGGGGTGAGGACGACGGGCGCAACGGCCGGGCGGACGTAGGTCACCCGCAGCGACGCGGTGGCCAGCCCCGACCGGGCGACAGCGCGCCGCGCGGCGCACTCCGCGGCGCACGCCACGACCCCGCCGTGCACCCGGCCTGCGGGGTTGACCAGGTCCGGACGGTCGGGCAGCACGAGCACGCCGTCGGCCCAGCCCACGCCGAGCAGCTCGGGCAGCGAGCCCGCACCGCGACGGACCGACGCCGGCCCGTAGGCCCCGTCGAGGACCGACCGCGGGACGCCGGGCACGAACCGCGACCACGTGGTGCCCACCGCCACCACGGACCCGTCCGCGGCCCGGACGGTGCCACGGCTGAGCCCACCGGCGTCGTCCACCGACACCGGCTCCGCGTCGGCGTCGAGGCGCGACCCGTCGGCGGGCAGCGGGCCGCCGACGTCGATCGTGAGCTCGGTGGTGACGGCCCAGCTCCCTGCGGGCCGGTGCACGATCACGGCCTGGCCGAGGAGGTCGTCGAGCAGCACGCCGAGCGCTCCCGCCGCCGGACGGCCGTCGCCGTCGTGCAGCCACGGACCGGTCGCCATCGACAGCCGCGCGACTCCCCCGTCCACGGTGACCGGCCCGGTCCGGAACAGCTCCTCCGGGCCGCCGTGCGGCGTGAGGAGCAGCTCGGATCGACCGACAGTCGAGGACACTGCGTCGCGCATGATGTACACCATAGGTGCCCACCTGCCGTGATCGTCAATCTTCGACAGCTCTAGCGCCTCAGGACCGTGATGTGTAGGCTATTTTTCGCGTGATGCAGGCCACCCAGCACGATCTCACCCCGCGACTCACCCGCGACGACGCAGGAGGACGCATGCCGGCCCTCACCGACTCCTACTGGCCCGCCGACGACACGCTCCCGATCCTCGAGGAGACCGTCGGCGGGCTGCTGCGCCGCGCCGCGGCGGAGGTCCCCGACCGGGTGGCCCTCGTCGACGCCGTGCCCGATCCCGCGCAGCGGCGGAGCTGGACCTACGCCGAGCTGCTGGCCGACGCCGAGCGGGTGGCCCGCGCGCTGCTGGCCCGGTTCGCACCCGGCGAGCGCGTCGCGGTCTGGGCACCCAACTGCGCGGAGTGGCTGATCGTGCAGCACGGAGTCAGCCTCGCCGGGATGATCCTCGTGCCGGTCAACCCCGCATACCGGCAGGCCGAGCTCGAGTACGTGCTCACGCAGTCGCGCGCTGTCGTCCTCCTGCACGCCGACGGGTACCGCGGCTTCGACATGGGGGCCGCGGTCACCGCCGCGCGGGCGAACGCGCCCGCACTGCAGCAGGCGGTGTCGCTCACCGACTGGGACGCCTACCTCGGCTCCGGCGACCCGGCCACCGCCCTGCCCGACGTCGCCCCGGGCGACCACCTGCAGATCCAGTACACCTCCGGCACCACCGGCTTCCCCAAGGGCGCGCTGCTGCACCACCGCGGCATCGTCAACGCGTCGCGTTTCGTCTTCCTGCGCGCCGACGCCCACGACGGCGCGGTGTGCATCAACTCGATGCCGATGTTCCACATCGGCGGAGGCGCCGTCACCGGCATCGGCACCCTCTCGCAGCGCGGGACCTACGTGCTCATGCCCGGCTTCGACCCCGGCCTGCAGCTCGAGCTCACCGAGACCTACCGCGGCACGATCATGTTGCTGGTGCCGACGATGCTCATCGCCGTCCTCGACCACCCGGACCGCCCCGGCCGCGACCTGTCGAGCATCGAGACGATGCTGTCGGGTGCCTCGTTCGTCCCCGCCGAGCTGGTGTGCCGCACGCAGGACACGCTCGGCTGCTTGTTCAGCATCCTGTTCGGGCAGACCGAGATGCACGGCGTGATCGCGCAGACCGGCACCTCCGACAGCCCCGAGGACCAGTCGCGCACCATCGGCCGCCCGCTCCCCCGCGCCGAGGTCAAGATCGCCGACCCGGAGACCGGCGAGCCGCTGCCACTGGGCGAGTCCGGCGAGATCTGCGTGCGCGGCTACCAGGCGATGCACTCCTACTTCGAGCTCCCGGACGCGACCGCACTGGCGATCACCGCCGACGGCTGGCTGCACTCGGGCGATCTCGGCGCGATGGACGAGCGCGGCTTCCTCACCATCACCGGCAGGCTCAAGGACATGATCATCCGGGGTGGGGTGAACATCTATCCGCGCGAGATCGAGGACACCCTGCTCACCCACCCCAAGGTCGCCGAGACGGCCGTGCTCGGCGTCCCGCACCCGACCTGGGGCGAGACGGTGAACGCCGCGATCCGCCCGGTCGACCCCACCGACCCACCGACCCCGGACGAGCTGCGCGCCTTCTGCCGCGAACGGCTCGCCGCGTTCAAGACGCCGTCGAGCTGGTTCCTCGTCGACGCCCTGCCGGCCACGCCCACCGGAAAGATCCAGAAGTTCGTGCTCCGCGACCGCATCGAGGGCGGCGAGCTCGCCCCCACCCCCCTCGCCGTGGGGCCGGAGGGCCGCACGTCCGTCCCGGGCTGAGCGCGCTCGCGATCAGGCGGCTCCACCGCCGATCCGGCTCGTGATCGCCCGGGCGGTCCGGCCCACCTCGTCGACGAGCACGGCGTGCGTCCGCTCGTCGGACTCGTGCTGCGGGAACGTCACCGCGACGGCGGCGACCGGGTGGCGGGCATGGTCGAGCACCGCCACCGCGACGGAGGCGAAGCCCGGCGACACCTCGCCCTGCTCCACGGCGTACCCCGCGCGTCGCGCCTCGACGAGCAGTCGCTGCAGGGCCGACAGCGACCTGGGACCCACGTCGTGGCGGGTGACGAACGCGTCGGCGTGCGGGAACAGGGCCTTCAGGTGGGCGGCGGGCATCGCGGCCAGCATCGCCCGCCCACTGGCCGTCAGCGGAGCGGGCAGCCGCACGCCCACGTCCGTGACCAGCGGCGGACGGCCCGCGGCGCGCTCCTCGATCACGTAGATCACCTCGCGGCCGTGCGTCACGGCGAGGTGCGCGGTGTGGCCGGTGCGGTCGGCGAGGCGGGCCATCGGCACCCGGGCCAGCCGGGTGAGCGGCTCCTGGCGGCTGTAGCCGGTGCCCAGCTCGTAGGCGGCGACGCCGAGGCAGAACCTCCGCTCGTCGACGAGATGGACCACGAAACCGCTGGTCGCGAGCGCGGCGAGCAGCTGGTAGGCGGTGGAGCGGGGCAGTCCGAGATCCCGCGCGATGGCGGCCGCCGGCACCGGGCCCGCCTGCCGTCCGAGGTAGGACAGGATCGCCAGCACCTGCTCGGCCGCGGGAGCCTTCACGGGATCGGCCACATGGAGCACGCTAGCGGAAACTGTCCGGGATCCCGGACAGCATCACACCGCGGACCATGGTGGAGGCCTGCGCGGCGGGTGTCCCATGGAGTGATGCACGTAGTAACGGTCGGTATCGGCCCGCTCACTCCCCAGGATGTCCTCGCCGTCGCCCGTGGCGGTGCCGCCACCGTCCTGAGCCCCGAAGCCGGCGCCGAGATCGCCCTGAGCCGCAAGGTCGTGGAGGCGTTGGCCCACGACGTCGTCCCGCACTACGGCGTGTCCACGGGGTTCGGCGCGCTCGCCACCCGGCAGATCCCCGCCGAGCTCCGCGCCCAGCTGCAGCGCAGCCTGGTGCGCTCGCACGCGGCAGGCTCGGGCGACGAGGTGGAGCGCGAGGTGGTCCGCGCGCTCATGCTGCTGCGGCTCTCCACGCTGGCCACCGGCCGCACCGGCATCCGCCCCGAGACCGCCCACGTCTACGCGGCGATGCTGACGGCCGGCATCACGCCGGTGGTGCGCGAGTACGGCTCGCTCGGCTGCTCCGGCGACCTCGCCCCGCTCTCGCACTGCGCGCTCGCGGCGATGGGCGAGGGTGAGGTCCGAGACGCCGACGGCGTGCTGATGCCCGCCGCGCAGGCCCTCGCCGCCGCCGGCATCGAGCCCGTCGTCCTGCACGAGAAGGAGGGCCTCGCGCTCATCAACGGCACCGACGGCATGCTCGGCATGCTCGTTCTCGCCTGCCACGATCTGCGCACGTTGCTGCGCACCGCCGACATCACCGCGGCGATGAGCGTCGAGGCGCTGCTGGGCACCGACGCCGTGTTCGCCGCCGACCTGCAGGCGCTGCGTCCGCACCCCGGCCAGGCCGACAGCGCCGCCAACCTGCGCGCGCTGCTCGCCGGTTCGGCCGTGACGGAGAGCCACCGCAACCCCGGGTGCACCCGCGTCCAGGACGCCTACTCGCTGCGCTGCGCCCCGCAGGTGCACGGCGCCGCCCGCGACACCCTCGCCCACGCCGAGGCGGTCGCCTCCCGCGAGCTCGCCGCCGCCGTCGACAACCCGGTCGTCACCGCCGACGGACGTGTGGAGAGCAACGGCAACTTCCACGGCGCCCCCGTCGGCTACGTGCTCGACTTCCTCGCCATCGCCGTCGCCGACCTCGCATCGATGAGCGAGCGGCGCACCGACCGCTTCCTCGACGTCGCCCGCAACAACGGGCTGCCCGCGTTCCTCGCCGACGACCCGGGCGTCGACTCCGGCCACATGATCGCCCAGTACACCCAGGCCGCGAT
Source organism: Pseudonocardia sp. (assembly GCF_025965585.1). Lineage (GTDB taxonomy): Bacteria > Actinomycetota > Actinomycetes > Mycobacteriales > Pseudonocardiaceae > Pseudonocardia. The sequence goes on along the minus strand of NZ_JAOPWR010000536.1, from coordinate 22,706 downwards.
CGTGTCGGAGCTCAAGCGCCTCGCCGTCCCCGCGTCGGTGGACTCGATCCCGTCGAGCGCGATGCAGGAGGACCACGTGTCGATGGGGTGGTCGGCCGCGCGCAAGCTCCGCCGCGCCGTCGACGGGCTGGGCCGGGTGCTCGCGGTGGAGCTGCTCACCGCCGCCCGCGGCCTCGACCTGCGCGCCCCGTTCGCCCCCGCCCCCGCGACGGGCGCGGTCGTCACGGGTCTGCGCGCCACGGTGGCGGGGCCCGGCCCCGACCGCTACCTCGCGCCCGAGATCCAGGCGGCCTTCGCCTACGTCATGTCCGGCGGGGCGCTGGCCGCCGCCGAGTCCGTCACCGGCCCGCTCTCGTAGCTCGACCGACATCCAGGGGAGATCATGGAAGGCGCCCGTCCCGTCCGCGCCCCGCGCGGCACCACGCTCACCGCGCGGTCGTGGCAGACCGAGGCCCCGCTGCGCATGCTGCAGAACAACCTCGACCCCGAGGTCGCCGAGCGGCCCGACGACCTCGTCGTCTACGGCGGCACCGGACGCGCGGCCCGGGACTGGCGCTCGTTCGACGCGATGGTCGCGACGCTGACCACCCTGGCCGACGACGAGACGATGCTCGTCCAGTCCGGCAAGCCGGTGGGGGTGCTACGCACGCACGAGTGGGCGCCGCGGGTGCTGATCGCCAACTCCAACCTGGTCGGCGACTGGTCGACGTGGCCGGAGTTCCGGCGCCTGGAGAAGCTCGGCCTGACGATGTACGGCCAGATGACCGCCGGCTCGTGGATCTACATCGGCACCCAGGGCATCCTGCAGGGCACCTACGAGACGTTCGCCGCCGTGGCGGCCAAGCGGTTCGGTGGCACCCTCGCCGGGACGCTGACCGTCACCGGCGGATGCGGCGGGATGGGCGGGGCACAGCCCCTCGCCGTCACGCTCAACGGCGGCGTCTGCCTCGTGGTCGACGTCGACGGCGCCCGGCTGCTGCGCCGTGTCGAGCACCGGTATCTCGACGTGCTGGCCGGCTCGCTCGACGAGGCGGTGCGTCTGTGTGCGCAGAGCAGAGCCGAGCGCCGGGCCCTGTCGGTGGGCGTCGTCGGCAACTGCGCCGAGGTGCTGCCGGAGCTGCTGCGTCGCGGCGTGGAGGTGGACGTCGTCACCGACCAGACCTCCGCGCACGACCCGCTGTCCTACCTCCCCACCGGCGTCGCCCTCGACGACTGGCCCGACTACGCCGCCGCCAAGCCCGAGGAGTTCACCGACCGGGCGCGCGAGTCGATGGCCCGGCACGTCGAGGCGATGGTGGGGTTCCAGGACGCGGGCGCCGAGGTGTTCGACTACGGCAACTCGATCCGCGACGAGGCCCGCCAGGGCGGCTACCACCGCGCGTTCGCCTTCCCGGGGTTCGTGCCGGCCTACATCCGGCCGCTGTTCTGCGAGGGCAGGGGCCCGTTCCGCTGGGTGGCGCTCTCGGGCGACCCGGCCGACATCCACGCCACCGACAAGGCCGTACTGGAGCTGTTCCCGGACAACGACCACCTGCACCGCTGGATCCGCGCCGCCCAGGACAAGGTCGCCTTCCAGGGCCTGCCCGCACGCATCTGCTGGCTCGGGCAGGGCGAGCGCGACAAGGCAGGCCTGCGGTTCAACGAGATGGTGGCCTCGGGCGAGGTGTCGGCGCCGATCGTGATCGGCCGCGACCACCTCGACACCGGCTCCGTCGCCTCCCCCTACCGTGAGACCGAGGCCATGGCCGACGGTTCCGACGCCATCGCCGACTGGCCGCTGCTCAACGCGCTGACGGCGGCGTCGTCGGGCGCGAGCTGGGTGTCGATCCACCACGGCGGTGGCGTCGGCATCGGCCGCTCGCTGCACGCGGGCCAGGTCACGGTGGCCGATGGCACCGCGCTCGCGGCGCGGAAGATCGCGCGCGTGCTGACGAACGACCCCGGGACGGGCGTCCTGCGCCACGCCGACGCCGGCTACGACACCGCCGTGGACACGGCCGCCGAGCAGGGCCTGCGTCTGCCGATGCGGGAGGGTTCGTGACGTTCGACGGCATGTGGGAGGCGCTCGCGTCCGTCGGCCGGGACGGGCGCAGCGGCGGCTACCGGCGACACGCCTGGACCGCGCAGGACGCGGCGCTGCGCGAGTGGTTCGCGGGCGAGGCCGACCGGCGCGGGCTCGACGTCGTGACCGACCGGGCCGGCAACCAGTGGGCCTGGTGGGGCGACCCGGACGCCGACGGCCCCGGCCTGGTGATCGGCTCGCACCTCGACTCGGTGCCCGACGGCGGCGCGTTCGACGGCCCACTCGGTGTCGTCTCGGCGTTCGCGGCGCTGGATGCGTTGCGGGACAGGGGGTTTCGCCCCGCGCGGCCGATCGCCGTCGCCCACTTCGGCGACGAGGAGGGCGCGCGGTTCGGCATCGCGTGCGCCGGGTCGCGGATCCTCACCGGCGCGCTGGACGCCGATCGCGCCCGCGGGCTGACCGACGCCGACGGCGTGACCATGGCGGTGGCCATGACCCGCGCCGGGCACGACGCCGCTCATCTCGGCCCGGACGCGGAGACACTGAAGCGGGTCGGCACGTTCGTCGAACTGCACGTGGAGCAGGGTCGTGGGCTCGCCGACCTGGACCGGCCGGTGGCGGTGGGCTCGGGGATCCGGCCGCACGGGCGCTGGCGCCTCGACCTCCCCGGCGAGGCGAACCACGCCGGCACCACGCTGCTCGCCGACCGCGACGACCCGATGCTGGCGCTCGCCGCGTTCGTCCTGGCGGCGCGGGAGGCCGCCGAGGAGCACGACGCGGTGGCCACCTGCGGAAAGGTCCGCGTCGAGCCGAACGGGGTGAACGCGATCCCGTCGCATGTCACGGCGTGGCTGGACGCGCGCGGCGACGACGAGGAGCGCGTCCGGGCGATGGTCGCCGACCTCGCCGCGCTGGCGGAGACGTACCGCGGCACGGTCACCGAGGAGTCGTGGACCGACATCACCGCGTTCCCCGCGGGTATCGCCACCCGTCTCGCCACCCTCCTCGACGGCGCCCCGGTGTTGGCGACGGGCGCCGGCCACGACGCGGGCATCCTGGCCTCGGCGGGGGTGCCGACCGCGATGGTGTTCGTCCGCAACCCCACGGGCGTCTCGCACTCGCCCGCCGAGCACGCCGAGACCGACGACTGCCACGCCGGCGTCCGCGCCCTGGCCGCGGTGGTGGAGGACCTGGCCCGATGAGCCGGTACTGGGCCGCGCACGCCCTCCTCCCGGACGGCCCCGCCACCGACGTCACCCTGACCGTGGCGGACGGGCGGTTCGCCTCCGTCACCCCCGGCACCAGCGCGGGGGACGCCGTCCGGCTGCCCGGCGTCGTGCTCCCCGGTTTCGCAAACGCCCACTGCCACGCGTTCCACCGCGCCCTGCGTGGGCGCACCCACGACCGCGGTGGCACGTTCTGGACCTGGCGGGAGCGGATGTACGCGGTGGCGTCCCGGCTCGACCCGGACTCCTACCTGGCGCTGGCCCGCGCGACCTACGCCGAGATGGCGCTGGCCGGCGTCACGGCCGTCGCAGAGTTCCACTACCTGCACCACGCTCCGGGTGGCCGCCCCTACGCCGACCCGCAGGCCATGGACCACGCGCTCCGCGCGGCCGCGACCGAGGCCGGCCTCCGGCTGACGCTGCTCGACACGTGTTACCTCGCCGGCGGCTTCGACACCGGCCTGGACGAGGTGCAGCGCCGCTTCGCCGACCCCGACGTCGACGCCTGGGCTCTGCGGGCCGCCGGCGCGGACGGGGTGGCGGTGCATTCCGTCCGCGCCGTGCCGCGGGCCGCGCTGAAGACCGTCGCCGCTGCCGCGGCCGGACGTCCGCTGCACGTCCACCTCTCCGAGCAACCCGCCGAGAACGCGGCGTGTATCGCCCACCACGGGCTCACCCCGACGGCGCTGCTCGCGGCCGAGGGCGTGCTCTCCCCCACCACCACGGCCGTGCACGCCACCCACCTGACCGGCGACGACGTCGCACTGCTCGCCGCCACGGGCACCGGAGCGTGCTTCTGCCCCACCACCGAGCGCGATCTGGCCGACGGCATCGGCCCGGCCCGGCGGCTGCGCGACGCGGGCGTGGCGCTGTCGCTGGGAAGCGACCAGCAGGCCGTCACCGATCTCGTCGAGGAGGCCCGGGTACTGGAGATGCACGAGCGACTGGCCTCGGGGGAACGCGGCCGGTTCACCCCCGATGACCTGCTGGCCGCGCTCACCGCCCACGCCGCGCTCGGGCGTCGCGACGCCGGGCGGCTGGAGTGGGGCGCGCCCGCGGACCTGGTGGCGATCCACACCGACACCGTCCGCACCGCGGGCTGCGATCCGGTGCAGATCCTCCTCGCCGCCACCGCCGCCGACGTGGACACGGTGCTGGTGGACGGGGACCCGATCGTCGAGGGCGGCCACCACCGCCTCGGCGACGTCGGTGCCCTGCTCCGCGACGCGATCACGCCGCTCTGGGCCGACCGGTGAGGCCGGCGAGCGCGTTCCCGCCCCGCACTCGCGCAGCGACGCGTGCGTGGCGTGCACGACGCGCGCGGCGGGTCGGCGTCAGGATGGCGCCGTGAGCACCCTCGTCACCGGGATCGGCGAGCTCGTCACCCAGGACCTCGCGCTCGGCACGCTCACCGGCGCCGCTCTCGTCCACGATCGGGGCGTGATCTGCTGGGTCGGGCCGGCGGCCTCCGCCCCGGCCGCCGACGACCGTGTCGACCTCGGCGGTCGCGCGGTCGTGCCGGGGTTCGTCGACTCCCACGCCCACCTCGTGTTCGCCGGGGACCGGTCGGCCGAGTTCGCCGCCCGCATGGCCGGCGAGCGGTACGACGGCGGCGGCATCGCGTCCACGGTCGCTGCCACGCGCGCCGCGTCCGACGACGACCTGCGCGCGCTGCTGGCCCGTCGCGTCGCCGAGATGCGGGCGCAGGGCACCACCACCGTCGAGATCAAGAGCGGCTACGGCCTCACCGTCGACGACGAGCGCCGCGCCCTCGCGCTGGCCGCCGAGGTCACCCCGGAGACGACGTTCCTCGGCGCCCACGTGGTGCCCGCCGGCGCCGACCGCGACGCCTACGTGAAGCTCGTCGCCGGCGAGATGCTGGCGGCCTGCGCGCCGCACGCCCGCTGGGTCGACGTGTTCTGCGAGCCCGCCAGTCCGCACGCCTTCGACGCCGACGAGGCCCGCACGGTGCTGGAGGCCGGCCGCGCCGCCGGGCTGGGGCTGCGGGTGCACGGCAACCAGCTCGCCGCGGGGCCGGGCGTCGTGCTGGCCGTGGATCTGGGCGCTGCGAGCGTCGACCACTGCACGCACCTGACCAGCGCGGACCTCGACGCTCTCGCGGGCGGCGACACCGTGGCCACGCTGCTGCCCGGGGTCGAGTTCTCCACCCGCTCGCCCTACCCGGACGCGCGGCGGCTGCTCGACGCGGGCGTCTCGGTCGCGCTGGCCACCGACTGCAACCCCGGCACGTGCTTCTCGTCGTCGATGCCGCTGATGATCGCGCTGGCCGTCCGGGAGATGGGGATGACGCCGGGCGAGGCGCTGTGGTCGGCCACCGCGGGCGCGGCGCAGGCGCTGCGCCGCACCGACATCGGGGTGATCGCGCCCGGGATGCGGGCCGACCTCACCGTGCTCGACGCCCCCAGCCACCTCCACCTCGCCTACCGCCCAGGGGTCCCGATCGCCCGGGCGCTCTGACGCTCCGCGCGGGTGCCGGCCCGGGGAGGCCGGGTGCGGAAAGGCTGCCCGCATGTCGACTCCTCCGGACGGCTCACCCGCCGTCGTCGGACCGCCCGCGGCCGGCGGCATCGCCGTCGCCGGGCGGTCGGGGAGAACGACTACCGGCTGCCCGTCCGCGCCTCCTGCGCCGCGCGGCCGGCGGCCTGGCTGGAGGACGCGGCGTCCGAGCACGTCTGACGGGGCGTCAGCTGGAAGTCGTCGAGGTCCGGTTTCCGGGTCATCGCCCAGTAGTCGATCAGGCGCCACGGCGTGGTGGTGACGATCCGGCCCCGCGCGTTGCGGTAGTAGGTGGTCATGCCCGGGTGGGTCCAGATCATCTGCTCGTGAGCGGCGTCGACGCGGTCGTTGTAGGCCTCGCACACCTCCGCCCGCACCTCCACGGTCGCGAGCCGGTCGGTGATCATCCGCCGGAGCAGGCCCGTGATGAACGTGACCTGGCACTCGGCGTGGAAGATCGTGCTGCCGCCGTGCCCGAGGTTGGTGTTGGGGCCGTAGAGGACGAAGAGGTTCGGGAAGTCCGGCACGGTCATGCCCATGTAGGCATACGCGTCGTCCTCGCCCCACTGCTCGCGCAGCGGCACGCCCGACCGGCCGCGGATCGTGAGCGGGTACAGCATCCTGCGCGGCGAGAAGCCCGTGGCGTACACGAGCACGTCCACCTCGTGGCGCGCGCCGTCGTCGGTGACGACCGCGGCCCCGTCGATCTCCCGGACGCCCGAGGCCACCAGCTCGACGTCGTCGCGCCGCAGCGTGGCGAACCAGTCGTTGTCGATGAGGATCCGCTTGCCGTAGGGCGGGTAGCCGGGCAGCACCTTCTCCCGCAGCCCGGGTGCGCCGGCGAGCTCGGCGTCGAGGTGGCGGGTGAGGAACACGCGGTGCTTGTCGTTGGCGGCGTTGAGCGAGCGCTCCGGGTGCGGCCAGTCCGGGTCCTTGTGCAGCGTGGCGTGCAGCTTGTCCTGATACATCCACATCTGGCGCAGCCGGTACCAGCTGCGGTAGCCCGGCACCTGCTCCATCAGCAGCCGGGTGTGGGCGTCCACGTCGCGCAGGTAGTTGCCGTTGGGCACAACCCACTGCGGCGAGCGCTGGAACACCACCAGCTCCTCGGCTCCGTCGGCGATCGTGGGGATCACCTGCATCGCGGACGCGCCGACGCCGATCACGCCGACGCGCTTCCCGGCGAGGTCGACGTCGTGGGCCCAGCGGGCGGTGTGGAAGGCGGGGCCGGGGAACGTGTCGCGGCCGGGCAGGTCGGGCACCACGGGCCGGTTGAAGTGCCCGACGGCGCTGATCACGACATCGACGACCTCGCGTTCCTCCGATCCGTCACGGCCACGGGTGATCACCTCCCAGGTCGCCGACGGCTCGTCCCATGTCGCGGAGACGACCTCGGTGTCGAACCGGACGTGGTCGGTCACGCCGTACTCGCGCCCGACCCACTCCAGGTACCGCAGGATCTCCGGCTGCTTCGCGAAGTAGCGCGTCCAGTCCGCGCGCGGCGCGAAGGAGAACGAGTAGAGGTGGCACGGGGTGTCCACACCGGCGCCCGGGTAGGTGTTGTCCCGCCAGGTGCCACCGACGGCGGCGTTCTTCTCGACGATCGTGTGCGCGACGCCCATCCGCTGCAGCGCGACCGACATCGCGATGCCGGAGATGCCGGCGCCGATCACCAGCACCCGCAGGTCGTTCTCCAGCGGCGCGGCTGTGAGCCACGGTGGTGATCGGAAGCCGCCGTCCTCGGCCATCGCCGTGCCGTACTCGGGCGGCACCCGCTCCCCCATCGCCGCCGACAGCAGCGCGGGGATCCGGTCGTCGGCCGGTGGGGGCACGGGCCCCCGGAGCCCCCGCAACGTGTCCAGCGCCGCGGCCCGGACCTCCGCCTGTCGCTCCGGCGGCAGGCCGCCGGTGTCGTTGTCGTCGAGTGCGAGGGTGCGGGTCGGCCGGTAGGGATCGGCGAGCCAGCGCTCGTCACCCGTGATCTGCACGAGCGAGAGCAGCAGGGTGGGGATGTTCGCCGAGCGGAGAGCCTCCCGCAGCTCGTCGTCGGTCGCGGTCGGTCTCGTCACCAGCCGACCGTACGCAACGATGGTCGCGTGACGGAGACCTGGAGCAGCGACGAGTGCGCCGCGGCGTGGGGTGTGAAGACGCCCACCTGGCTCGGGTACGTGTCCCGCGGGCAGGCACCGGCGCCGCTCCCGGGTGACGAGAAGCGCTGGGACCCCGACGCCGTCCGGACCTACCCCCGCCCCGGGGTGGGGCGCGCCCGGGCGGGGGCGAGCCCGGAGGCGGTGGCGCTGCTGGCGGAGATGGAGGGCGTCGCCGCAGAGATCGACGAGCTCCGCGCCCGGCAGCGCGAGCTCGCCCGCAGGGGGAAGGCCGCGGGCGCGGAGGTGCGGGCGATGTCCCGCGCGCTGGGCGTCTCCCCGCAGACGGTGTACGGCTGGCTGGACGAGAAGTAACTAGGGTCGGGCCCATGGCCCAGGACGAGCAGACCACTGCGGAACTGATGGTGCACTGTCTGGAGGCCGAGGGCGTCGAGTTCGTCTTCGGCATCCCCGGCGAGGAGAACATCCACTTCGTCGACGCGCTGGAGCGCTCCCCCATCCGGTACGTCCTGACCCGCCACGAGCAGGCCGCCTCGTTCATGGCCGAGATGTACGGGCGGATCACCGGCAGGGCCGGGGTGACCAGCGCGACCCTGGGCCCCGGCGCGATCAACCTGCAGCTCGGCGTCGCCGACGCCCAGACCAACTCCACGCCGGTGGTGGCGATCTCGGCGCAGGTGGGGCTGGACCGGATCTACAAGGAGTCGCACCAGGCCGTCGACCTCGTGGCGATGTTCCGGCCGATCACCAAGTGGGCCGACCTCGTGCCCGGGCCGGCCGCGGTGCCGGAGATGCTGCGCCGCGCGTTCAAGACGGCGCAGACCGAGCGGCCGGGTGCCACCTACCTCGCGGTGCCGCAGGACGTCGAGGCCGCGCCCGCGCCGGAGGGTGCGATGCCGCTGCCGCCGGCCCGCGTCCGCGCCGAGGAGCCCTCTCCCGGGCAGGTGCAGCGCGCGGCGGACATCCTGAACGCCGCGCGACGGCCGGTGCTACTGGCCGGGCACGGCGCCGCCCGTGACGACGCCGGCGCGGCGCTCGTGGCGCTGGCCGAGCACTGGCAGGTGCCGGTGGCCACCACGTTCCACGGCAAGGGCGTGTTCCCCGACGACCACCCGCTCGCCCTGGGCGCCATCGGGTTCATGCGCGACGACTACGTGAACTTCGAGTTCGCGGAGGCCGACGTGATCGTCGCCGTCGGGTACGAGCTGCAGGAGTTCGACCCCGTCAAGATCAACCCGTTGGGCGACAAGCAGATCATCCACGTGCACCGCTTCGCCGCCGAGGTGGACGTGCACTACCCCGTGGCCGTCGGCATCGAGGGCGGCATCCCCCGCTCCCTCGACGCGCTGCGCGCCGCGGTCACCCGCCCGCCGGAGGTGGCGCCGGGCACCGCGAAGATCCGCGCGCTGCTCGCCGAGGAGCTGGAGCGCGGTGCCGCCGACGACCGGTTCCCGCTCAGCCCGCAGCGCGTCGTCGTCGACACCCGGGCGGCGCTTCGCCGCGACGACATCGTGCTGGCTGACACCGGCGCCGTGAAGATGTGGATGGCGCGGCTCTACCCGACCTACGCCGCCAACACCTGCCTGCTGTCGAACGGCCTGTCCACCATGGGCTTCGCGCTGCCCGGCGCCATCGCCGCCGCGCTCGCCCGGCCGGAGGTGCGCACCCTGGCCGCGGTCGGCGACGGCGCGTTCCTCATGCACAGCCAGGAGATCGAGACCGCGATCCGCGAGCGCGTCCCGCTCACCGTGCTGGTCTGGGTGGACGACGCCTACGGGCTCATCGAGTGGAAGATGGACCTGGAGATGGGCCGGCACTCCTCGGTGCGGTTCCAGAACCCCGACTTCGTGGCCTACGCCGAGAGCTTCGGCGCGACGGGCTACCGCATCGGTGCCGCCGACGAGCTGCTCCCCGTCCTGCAGGCCGCGCTCGCCGACGACGGCGTCTCCGTGATCGCCTGCCCCGTCGACTACTCGGAGAACATCCGCCTCACCACGCGCCTGGGCGAGCTGACGGGCCCGTTCTGAGCCTCGTGTCCGCTCCCACCACGGACCCGTAAGGACTGACCGGCGCCGGGGACCCCGGGTGAGGACACACTGGGCGCGTGAGCACGACCACCACCCCGCCCCCGACCGGCACACCGGTCCCGCCCCGCCTCACCCGCGGCTACGCCGCCCTGCTCGGTGTGCTGTCGGTGGCGGCGGCGCTCGGCGTGGGGCACCTGGTGGCGGGGATCGTGTCGCCCGCGTCGTCACCGTACGTGGCGGTGGGTGACGCCGTCGTGCGGCTCGCGCCGCCGTGGCTCGTCGAGTTCGCCAAGACCGCGTTCGGCACCTCGGACAAGACCGTGCTGCTCACCGGTGTGGGTGTCGTCCTGCTGCTCGTGGCGATCGGCGCGGGGCTCGTGTCCCGGCGCGTGCCGCGGCCCGGGGTGGTCGTGGTGAGCGTGCTCGGGCTGCTGGGCGTCGCCGGGGTGATGTTCGCCCCGACGTTCGCGCCGCTGGACCTGCTCGCCCCCGTGGCAGCGCTCGGCACCGGCGTCACGGTGCTGCGGAGGCTGCACGCGCTCGCGCTGAGCGTGGACGCACCGGCGCGGACGGGCGGGATCTCGCGCCGCGCCCTGCTCGTGCGATCCTCTGCGGCCGTCGGGGTCGGCGCGCTGGCCACCGCCGGCATCGGGCAGCTGCTGGGCGGTGACGCGAGCGGCTCCCGCGACGCCGTCACGCGGCGGCTGGCCGGCGCCACGCCGGCCGAGCGGGCTCCCGCTGTCCCGGCCTCGGCGGCGTACCCGGAGCTGGGCACCCCCACCTTCCTGACGGCCAACGCCGACTTCTACCGGATCGACACCGCGCTGCGGATCCCCCGGCTCACCGCCGAGGACTGGTCGCTGCGGATCCACGGCATGGTCGACACCGAGATCCGTCTGACGTTCGACGAGCTGATGGCCCGGCCGCTGCTGCAGCGCACGATCACGATGCTGTGCGTCTCCAACGAGGTGGGCGGCGACCTCATCTCCACCGCGAACTTCATCGGCGTCGACCTGCGCTCGATCCTGCTCGAGGCGGGCGTGCACCCCGACGCCGACCAGGTGCTGAGCACCAGCAGCGACTCCTGGACGGCGGGCACCCCCACCGACGTGATCATGGAGCGCGGCCGCGGGGCCCTGCTCGCGGTCGGCATGAACGGTGAGGCGCTGCCGCCCGAGCACGGGTTCCCGGTGCGGATGGTGGTGCCGGGCCTCTACGGCTACGTCTCCGGCACCAAATGGGTCACCGACCTGAACGTGACCACCTTCGAGGCCGCCAGCTCGTACTGGGTGGACCGCGGCTGGTCGTCGGAGGGACCGATCAAGACCGAGTGCCGCATCGACACCCCCCGCGGCTCCTCGTCCCCGAAGGCCGGGCCGGTGACGGTCGCCGGCATCGCCTGGTCCCAGCCCGACGGCATCGAGAAGGTCGAGGTGCAGGTCGACGACGGTGCGTGGCAGGTCGCCCAGCTGGCCACCGAGGTCAGCGGCGACACCTGGCGGATGTGGCGTCTCGTCGTGGAACTGGCGCCCGGCCGGCACGTCATCCAGGCGCGGGCCACCAACGGGGCGGGCCTGCTCCAGACCTCGACCGTGGCCGACCCGGTGCCGAACGGCGCGTCGGGCTACCCGGCCATCTCGGTCACGGCACGCTGATCGGTCCGGCAACGCGTTCAGCCCAGGAGCGCTCAGTCCAGCAGCACGGTGCGCAGGTCGAGGCGGCGCAGCACGCGGTCGGCGGCCTCCGGGTCGATGCCCGGTTCCCGCCGAGCCATGAGCACCTCCTCCCGGGCTGCGGCCAACGTCAACGCCTGGATGCGCTGCGCGGTGGCGCGCCCCTTGCGCCACGTCTCGACCCGGTCGCGCTCCTCCTCCGACGCCGGTTCGCCGCGGAGCAGGCCCTCGAGGCGGGCGATCCGGTCGTGCAGCACGGCCTCGACCTCGTCGGGCAGGTCGACGTGCCGCTCCTCCTCGGCGAGCCGGGCCAGCGCCGCCTTCTGCGCACGCCGGGCCACCGTGCGCTCGGCCGCGTGCTCTGCGTCGGCGTCCTCGGCCACCCCCAGGACGCGGACCAGCAGCGGCAGCGTGAACCCGGGCAGCAGCAGCGTCACCACGAGCACGACGCACGCGATCACCAGCAGCTCGTCGCGGGCGGGGAACGGGGCGCCGTCGCTGGTCGTCAGCGGGAGCGACAGAGCCAGCGCGAGGGTCGCGAGCCCGCGCATGCCGCACCAGCCGAGCACCACCGCCTCGCGGCCCTTGCGCGGCGCCCTGGCCGGGTCGGACGACCGGCGCACGAGCAGCCACGCCCCGGCCATCCACACCGCCCGTACGCCGATCACCACCGCGCACACCACCGCGGCGTGCCCGAGCATCCGCCACAGGTCCGCGCCCGCCACGTCCACGACCTGCCGCAGGTCCAGCCCGATCAGCCCGAACGCGACACCCGTGACCAGCAGCTCGACGACGTCCCAGAACGAGCGCTGCACCAGCCGCTCGGCGGCCTCGTCGGGCGCGCCCTCGCTGCGCAGTTCCAGCGCGACCACCACGACCGCGACCACGCCGGAGGCGTGCACCTCCTCGGCCGCGAGGTAGACCGCGAACGGCAGCACCAGCGTCAGCGCGCTGCGCCCGGTGGTGTCGGTGACCCGGTTCATGATCAGCCGCGCGAGGCGCGCGACGACCCACCCGATCACCACCGCGGCCGCAGCGCCGGCCACGAACCGCAGGCCCAGGGCCGGCACGCTCAGGTCGCCGCGCTGCACCGTCGCCATCACGGCGGCCTGGAACACCACCAACGCCGTCGCGTCGTTGAACAGACCCTCGCTCTGCAGGACGGTGAGCAGCCGTCGCGGCATCTTCACGGGCGCGGCCACAGCCTCGACAGCCACCGGGTCGGGCGGGGCCACCATCGCCCCGAGCGCGATCGCCGCGGTGACGCTGATGCCCGGGACCAGCGCCAGCGCCGTGCCCGCGACCGCCGCGATCGTGACCGCCACCAGCGCCACGGCCAGCAGCGCGATGCTGCGCCAGCGTGCCCGGAACAACGCCCACGACGTGCGCTGGGCCGCCGCGAACAGCAGCGGGGGGAGGAACAGCGGCAGGATCAGGTCGGGTTCGAGGGCGAACCGGTCCGGCAGGCCCGGCACGAACGCCACCGCCACGCCGAGCACCACCATGAGCGCGGGCCACGGCAGGTGCAGCCGGTCCCCCACCCCGCCGAGCAGCACGGCGGCCAGCATCAACCCGACGACGAGGAGCAGGATCTGCACCCGCCCAGCCTGCCGTTCGGTCGGCGGCGGGTCGCTGCGGGTGCCGGGATGCCGGCGCCGATCTCGTCGGGCGGCCACCGAGCCGCCCGTCGAGGCGGTCGTGGCGTCGCACATCAACCCGGGTTCGCTCACGGCACCACTGTCACCGGCCACCGCCCCGCGCGCACCAGCCGCACGGCGAGCGAGCCGATGAGCCGGTGCCCCGCCTGCGTGGACGCGCCGACGATCACGGCGTCGGCGCGCAGCTCGTCGGCGAGGCGCGTCAGCTCGGTGTAGGGGTCACCGCGGACGGCGTGGTACTCGACCGGCACCCCGACGTAGCAGGCGCCCGCCCGCACCTGCTCGCGCATCTCGCGGGCCGCCTCGTCGATGCTGTCCTCGATCGCGCCCGACGCCGACGGGGCGAGGCCCGCGATCGCGGGCGTGGAGATCACGTAGACGGCCACCATCCGCGCGTTCTGGCGGCGGGCCAGGCCGGCGGCGTAGGCGCCGGCCCGCAGCGAGGTGGGCGAACCGTCGACGCCGACCACGATGACATCGGGGCCGTCGGTGCCGAGCTCGAACGCGTGCCCCTGCTCATTGCGCTCCGACTCGCGGTCACCCTCGAACACGTCCTCCGCCACGGCCGTCAGCATGCACCCGGCCCGGGCCGTCCGCTTCCGCGGGCGACCTGGGCCGGTCATCGAGATGTGTGCCGAACTAGCCCTGGGCCTCGATCGAGACGGGCTGCCACTCGTTCCAGGTGGCGAGCCGGGACTCGTAGTCCGTGGTGGCGATGTCGAGAGGACCCTCGCCGAAGAAGATCCGCAGCGGTGGGTTCTCGGCGTCGACGATCTTGAGCACGGCGGCCGCGCTGGCCGACGGGTCGCCGGGCGTCGAGTTGCGTGCCGCGCGCTGCGCGAACATCTCCTTGCGGAACTCGTCGTAGTCCGCGATCGGAGTGGCGGTGCGGGACGAGGAACCGGCCCAGTCGGTGGAGAACCCGCCCGGCTCGATCAGCGTGACCTTGATACCGAAGCCGGCCACCTCCTGGGACAGCGACTGGCTGATGCCCTCGAGCGCCCACTTGGACGCGTGGTAGATCCCGACGTACGGGAACGCGCTGATCCCGCCGATGGACGAGACCTGCAGGATGTGGCCCGATCCCTGGGCGCGCAGGAACGGCAGCGCGGCCTGGGTGACCCACAGGGCCCCGAAGAGGTTGGTCTCGATCTGGTCGCGGGCGTCGGCCTCGGACAGCTCCTCGACCAGGCCGAACTGGCCGTAGCCCGCGTTGTTGACCACCACGTCGAGGCGGCCGAAGTGCTCGTGCGCCTGGGCGACGGCGGCGAAGTCGGCGGCACGGTCGGTGACGTCCAGCTGCAGCGGCAGGAACGTCTCGCCGAAGCGCTCGGCGAGGTCCTTGAGCGTGCTGGTGTCGCGTGCGGTGGCGGCGACCGAGTCCCCGCGCTCGAGGGCGGCGATGGCCCACTCACGGCCGAAGCCGCGCGAGGCACCGGTGATGAACCAGGTCTTCGAAGTCATGCTCTCTGCAGCGGTCTCCGCGGGACGGCTATTCCTGCCGTGTGTCTGCTCACCGCATCGTGCGCTGGGCGGATCCGGGGTCGACCATGGGGTCAGTGACGACCGCCCCGCCCCGCCCGCCGGTGACGACCCGTACCACCTCGGTCCTGCTCCTGTTGGCCATCCTGGCGGTGGCGCTCAACCTGCGGGCCCCGATCGTCGCCGTCTCCCCGGTACTCGACACGATCCGCGCCGACCTCGCGATCGGCGCCGGCACCGCCGGCCTGCTCACCAGCCTCCCCGTGCTGTGCTTCAGCCTCGCCACCCCGCTGGCCTCGTGGCTGCTGGCCCGGGCCGGGCTCGAACGGGGTGTGCTCGTCGCGCTGGGCGTGCTGCTCGCGGGCACGGCGCTCCGCTCGGTCGACGGCCTGACCTGGGCGATCGTCGGCACGATCATCATCGGTATCGCGATCACCGTCGGGAACGTGGCCGTGCCCGTGGTGATCGGCCGCGACATCCCGCCCGCGCGTGCGGGGATCGTGCTCGGCGCCTACACCGCCGTGCTCAACGTCGGCTCGATGATCACGCTCTCGCTGACCGTGCCGCTCGCGGCCGCGGTGGGGTGGCGCTCGGCGTTGCTGGCCTGGGGCGCGCTCGCCGTGGTGGCCGCCGGGTTCTGGTGGGCGGGCACCCGAGGCAGCAGCGCGCAGGCCGTGGCGGCGGGCACCGCGGCGGACGAGGAGTCCGCCGGGCCGGTGTGGTGGCGTCGGCCGGTGGTCTGGGCGCTGACCATCGCCTTCGCCGGCCAGGCGTTCGCCTACTACGGCGTGACGGCCTGGCTGCCGCTGCTGCTGCGCGACGAGCTCGGCATGGACCCGAGCGCGGCCGGGCTCAGCTCGTCGGTCTTCCAGATCTCCGCGATCGTCGGCGCCTTCGGCGTGCCCGCACTACTGCGCCTGTTCGCCGGACCGCGGCCCGCACTGCTCGTGGTCTGCGCGGCGTGGGCGTTGCTCCCGCTCGGACTGCTGCTCGCGCCGCACTACTGGGCGGTCTGGTGCGCGCTCGGCGGGGCCGCGCAGGGCGGCGGCTTCACGGTCATCTTCTCGATCGTCGTCCGCAAGGCCCGTGGGCTGACCGAGAGCCGCCGGATATCGGCGCTGGTGCAGGGCGGTGGCTACCTGGTGGCCGCCACCGGGCCGACCGTCGTCGGTGCGGTGCACGAGGCCACCGGATCATGGACCGGCCCGCTGCTCGTGGTCGTCGCGTCGGTCGCCACGCTGACGATCGCGGGCACCCTGGCCGCGGGTAGGCCCGCCGTCAGCGGCGTCAGCGGATGGCGATCGCGGACTTCGTGATCTGGGAGCGCGCCACCAGCCGCTCCCCGATCGTCGCCGTCGCCGTGACGAACCCGAGCCGTCGCGTCCGGCGCTCCACGGCCGCTGTCACCGGCCACCGTGAGGGATCCCATCCGTCCGGTTCTCCGCAGGTCAGAGGCATGTTCGGCGTTGCCTCCATTCCGGGAACCTTCCGGACCGGAAGCGTCACCCGCCCTGTCGATGATCCACTCCAAAAGGCACACTGGACGCGTGCCCTCCGCTCTCGTCCTCGTGCACGACGCCGTCCCCGGCCGGGGTGAGCGGGAGGTCGGCAGCGTCGGTCCGGCGCTCACCGAGCTGGGCTTCGACGTGCTGGTCACCACGTTGCTGCCAGGCGCTCCCGCGGTACCGGACCCTGCCGACGTCGACGTGATCGTCGTGCTCGGCTCCGCCGAGGCGGCCGACGACGACTCGGTGCCCTGGCTGGCCGCGGAGCTGGATCTGATCGCCCGCGCCGTCGGGCACGGCACGCCCGTGCTCGGCATCTGCTTCGGCGCGCAGGCC
The DNA here is from genome assembly GCF_025965585.1 of Pseudonocardia sp. Lineage (GTDB taxonomy): Bacteria > Actinomycetota > Actinomycetes > Mycobacteriales > Pseudonocardiaceae > Pseudonocardia. The sequence goes on along the minus strand of NZ_JAOPWR010000536.1, from coordinate 6,151 downwards.
CTGGCGCGCGTCCTGGGCGGCAAGGTCGGGCGAGCGCCCCGGTCCGAGCGCGCCTTCGTGGCCCTCGGCTCGTCGGACACGGACCTGCTCCCGCGCGGCGAGTGGATGCAGTTCCACGACGACATGTTCACCCTGCCCGCCGACGCCCAGCAGCTGGCGCGCAACGACGTGGGCCTGCAGGCGTTCACCTGCGGACCCCACGTCGCCGTCCAGTTCCACCCGGAGATCACACCGGACGCGTTCGGCGCCTGGATGGACGCGTGGGAGGACGAGGGCGTGCGCGCGGAGATCGAGGCGCAGGTCGACGTGCCCGCGATGGTCGCCGAGATCGCCGCGCGGGCCGACGCCTCCGCGGCCGCCTGCAGAACGCTCGTGACGCGCTTCTGTGCCCGCGCGGGCGTTACGGCATCCTGACCGCCGAACCCGGACGCCTCCGCAGTCGTTCCCCGTTCGGATGCTGCGGTCGGGCGCAGCGCCCGCGTACGTCCTCCCGCGGAGGCGCGAGATAGCGCAGCCGTCACTGACCGTTCATCTACCCTGCACGGAGAGTCGTCTTGTCCGACGAGCAGTCCCACGAGCCGAGCGAGATCACCTACGCGGAGCACTTCCACCCGGCCCGCCCGCGCAGCCTGCGCCACCGGGCCCGCGTCAAGGCGCCGGTGGCCCGCCGGTCGGTGGCCAAGGACGGCAAGCCCACCGGCACCAACCCGGCGTACGTGTCGTGGCTGTTGTCCCAGTCGATGCTGGCCGACGCCAACGAGATCAGCCGCCAGTTCTCCGGCCAGGGCACGATGTGGCAGAACCCCTTCGCGAACCCCGGCCCGCGCCAGGCCGTCGAGACCGCGTCGGTGTGGTTCACCGCCTACCCGCTGTCCTTCATCACCCGCCCCGGCGAGTCGTTCCTCGGAGCGATGGCCGACGAGGCGCTGTGGAACGCGTTCTCGACCATCGGCATCGAGGCCGCGCACACCGGGCCCGTCAAGCGCGCGGGCGGCCTGTCGGGCTGGCAGACCACCCCCAGCGTCGACGGCCACTTCGACCGCATGAGCACCGAGATCGACCCCGCGTTCGGCACCGAGGCCGAGTTCCGGGCGATGTGCGGCATGGCCACCTGGTCGGGCGGCACGATCATCGACGACATCGTGCCCGGCCACACCGGCAAGGGCGCGGACTTCCGGCTCGCCGAGATGAAGCACGCCGACTACCCGGGCATCTACCACATGGTGGAGATCGAGCCCGAGGACTGGAACATCCTTCCCGACGTGGCGGCGGGCGAGGACTCCGCGAACATCGACGCCGCCACCGAGGAGCAGCTCGCGAAGGCCGGCTACATCATCGGCCGGCTGCAGCGGGTGATCTTCTACGCCGAGGGCGTCAAGGAGACCAACTGGAGCGCCACCCGCGCGGTCGTCGGCACCGACGGCGTCGAGCGCCGCTGGGTGTACCTGCACTACTTCAAGGACGGCCAGCCCTCGATCAACTGGCTCGACCCGTCCTTCGCGGGCATGCGCCTGGTGATCGGCGACGCCCTGCACTCGCTCGCCGACCTGGGCTCCGGCGCGCTCCGCCTGGACGCCAACGGGTTCCTCGGCGTCGAGAAGAGCGCCGAGGGGCTCCCGGCCTGGTCGGAGGGCCACCCGCTCTCGGCGGCGGCCAACCACCTCATCGGCTCGATGGTGCGCAAGCTCGGCGGGTTCACCTTCCAGGAGCTCAACCTCACCATCGACGACATCCGTACCACCGCCCAGGCGGGCGCCGACCTCTCCTACGACTTCGTCAACCGGCCCGCCTACCACCACGCGCTGGCCACGGCGGACACCGAGTTCCTGCGCCTCACGCTGCGCACGTCGCTGGAGCTGGGGGTGGATCCGGCGTCGCTGGTGCACGCGCTGCAGAACCACGACGAGCTGACCTACGAGCTCGTGCACTGGGCCACCGGCCACCGCGACGACCTCTACACCTACAAGGGCGCGGACATCACCGGCGGCGAGCTGGCCGAGAGCGTGCGCCGCGACCTGTGCGAGCGCCTGACCGGCGCCAACGCGCCGTACAACCTGGTGTTCACCACCAACGGCATCGCCTGCACCACCGCCACCGTCATCGCGGCCACGCTCGGCATCACCGACCTCTCCACGATCGACTCCGGCAATGACGGGGCCGACACCGCGCGGATCATGCGCGTGCACCTGCTGCTGGCGATGTTCAACGCGCTGCAGCCCGGGGTGTTCGCACTCTCGGGATGGGACCTCTGCGGGATGCTCACCCTGCCCCCCGACGAGGTCTCCGAGCTGCTGGAGCAGGGCGACACCCGCTGGATCCACCGCGCCGCCCACGACCTGATGGGCGTCAACGCCGGTGCCACCCGCTCGTCGGCGGGGATGCCGCGGGGCACCAGCCTGTACGGGTCACTGCCCGACCAGCTCGAGGACGAGACGAGCTTCCTGCGCCAGCTGCAGGCGATCCTCGCGGTGCGCAAGCGCTACGGGGTGGCCGTCGCCCAGCAGATCGACGTGCCCGCGGTGTCGCACCGGGGCATGCTCGTGCTGGTGCACCAGCTCGCCGACGCCGACCAGCTGCACCTCACGGTGCTGAACTTCGCCGACGAGCACGTCTCGGGCACCGTGCGGTCCGAGCACCTGGTGCCCGGCAGCGAGGTGTCGGACATGTTCACGAGCAAGGGCGTGACCACGGTCGACGACCTCAACAGCTTCGTGGTGGAGCTGGAGCCGCACCAGGGGCACTCGTTCCTGGTGCAGCGGGCGGGCACCGAGGACGTCTGACGGTCAGGGCCCGGTGATCCGGTCGAGCAGGTCGGTGATCCGGGCCATGCCCTCGTGGACGGTGGCGAACCCCCGCCTCACCTCCGCGAACTGCTGGCGAGTCTCCTCGAAGCCCCGCCGCGTCTCCTGCCGCAGCTCGTCGATCTCCCGGCTCATGTCGATCTGGGTCTCCCTCAGGGCGCTGATCGCGCTGGTGTGGGCGCGCAGCTCGGCACGGACCTCGGACACATCGCGATCGGCCCCGGAGGCCAGCACCCGGGCGGCCCTGGCGTCCGTCGTGGCCTCCGCGAGCTGGGCCCGCATGCGGCCCACCTCGCGCTCCAGCGCGCTCACGCGCTCGGAGAGGTCGTCGGGCTCGGGCACCCGGCGATCGTACGACGCCGCGCACAGCCGGGGCTCTCGGAGAGGAGGACTCGGGCGGAGCTGATCGTCAGGGTCAGCGACCCTCCAGGAGCGGCAGCCTCGGGTTCCACGTCGTCCCGTCCCTCGCGTCCTTCCGGCGCCTGGCGATCCCGCTCAGCACCTCGAGCACCACACGGTTGGCCAGGAACGAGGTGATCTCGGCGTGGTCGTAGGGCGGCGAGACCTCCACGACGTCGACGCCCACCACCGGCAGCTCGTAGGCGATGCGTCGCACCGCGTCGAGCAGCTGGCGGGCGGTGAGGCCTCCGGGCTCGGGGGTGCCGGTGCCGGGCGCGTGCCCGGGGTCGCAGACGTCGATGTCCACCGAGAGGAACACGCCGTCGCACTCGTCCGATGCGATCGTGAACGCCTCGGTCAGGCATTCGGTGAGCCCGCGTTCGACGATCTCGGTCATCTCGTAGGACCGCATGCCATGCTCGGCCATCCAGCTCAGCGTCTCGGGGCCGGGCCAGTAGCCGCGCAGCCCCAGCTGCAGGAACCGGTCGCCGCGCAGTGCACCGGACTCGATGAGCCGCCGCATCGGCTGCCCGTGCCCGACGAGCGAGCCGAACTCGATGTCTCCGGTGTCGGCGTGCGCATCGAAGTGGATCATCGAGACGCGGCCCTGACCGAGGTGCTGGGCCACGCCGGCCGCGTCCGGCCAGGCGATGGTGTGGTCGCCCCCGAGGATCAGCGGGATCGCGCCGCCGCTGGTGACGGCGTACACCGCTTCCTGCAGGTCGCGCACGGAGCGCTCGGCGTCGCCGGAGTACATCTCGACGTCCCCCGCGTCGACGACGGTGAGGTCGTCCCGCAGCCCGTCGACGCGCAGGGCCAGCGAGGGCCGCGAGCCGTCGTGGGGCAGGTAGCAGCTCTGCCGGATGTACTGCGGCCCGAACCGCGTGCCGGGGCGGTGCGACGTGCCGCCGTCGAAGGGAGCGCCGAGGATCACGACGTCGGCGTCGGCGAACGTGGAGGCGTCCGTCCAGTCGCAGCGCGGGACGCCGAGGAAGGTGATGTCGGGCCCGAACTGGGTGCCGTAGCGGGCCATGTCTAGCTCCCTGAGCAGTGGTCGGGGCCGGACGGCGCCACGTCGAGCGCGGGGTTGGCGTCGAAGAAGCCGGCGGGCTTGAGCCAGAACGACACGGTGTCGGCCGGCATCACCGGCCAGTCCTCGACGCGTGGCACGTGGTGGATGCCGAAGACGTACCAGAGCACGACGTCGGTGTTCTCGATCGAGCGGTTCGCCGCGGTCCACACCGGGAGGCCGTCGTCCCCGTTGTCGTCGGGGTCGCTCTGGTTGACGAACTCGCCGCACGGCCAGCGCTGCGCGGCGTCGAACGGCGTGACCCACAGCGTGTGCCCGAGCACCTGGGCGCGCCGGAAGACCGGCGAGGACGGGTCGAGCATGGGCGGGATCGCGGCGCCGGGCACGAGCTTGTAGGCCACGGGCGCACCGACCTTGTTGCGCCTGTTCGGGTTGGTGACCTTCCAGGCACGCTGGGTGGACCAGTCGTAGTCCTGCCTGCCCTCGTCCTCGGTGCGCAGCGGCACGGTGCGCTGGGTGAGCGCGAGGCCGTGCGGGTTGTCGGGTCCGATCGGCGGCTGGGCCGTCTCGGACATGACGACGGTGTTGTCCGGCCCGTCCACCTCCATGTCCAGGCGCGCGACGATGAAGTGCTGGTGGATCGGGGCGTAGGTCTGCGTGTCGACGACCGTGCCGTAGGGCGGGGCGGTGTCGCCCTCGAACGGGGTGGTGACCATGATCCCGGTGGCCCGCACCTCGCTCTCGATGCTGCCGTCCTCGTAGAAGCGCCAGTAGACGAGGTACTCGTAGTTCGCGACGGTGACGTGAAACGACACCACGAGCCGGCGCATCCGGCGCACCTCGGCTCCCGCACGGGAGTCGACGTGCTTCCACAGCACGCCGTTGTCCTCCTCGTGGACGCAGATCGCGTTGCGGATGACCTTCGGCTCCCCCGCGCTGTCGTGCAGCACGGCGTCGAGGTAGGTGATCTCGCCGAGGCAGTCGCAGCCCAGCTCCAGCGGGGTGGTCATGAAGCCCAGGCCCCACTCGCCGATGTCGTACGCGGTACGGCGGACGTGGTCGGGCGAGGGGTCGCGGTAGGGCACCACCATCTCCGCGAACGACATGCGATGCGCCACCGAGCGGCCGTCGTAGCCGACGGTGTGCAGCACCAGCCCCTCGCGGTAGGTGAACCCGATCCGCATGCGCCACTTCTGCCAGGCGAGGTCGTGGCCGTCGACGGTGAAGGAGACGCCGTCGGGCTGGACGACCTCCAGCGGCTTCCGGTCGGTGCGCTCGAGGAGTCCGGGCACGTGCCGGGGCACGTACTCGCCCTGGACGTCCGGGAACCCGCCGCCCGGCCCGCCCGGAATGTCACCAGCCTCGATCTCCAGCAGCTCCATGGTGTTGAGGTCGACCACGAGCTTCAGCCCGCTGACGGGGTGCGCGTACGGGTTGGTGTCGTGGCCACCGCGGACCCACACGTCGCACCAGCCGATCCGCCGGTCCGCGTAGGCGGGCGGGACCAGGTGGGCGCCGAAGGTCCACATGTCGACGAGCACGAGGTCGAGGTCAGTGACACCCCGCGCCGCCAGCGCCGCGACCACGTCGGGGTGCGCGCGCATGGCGGTGTCGCAGTCGGTCCACTCGTCGATGGTGGCGTTGGGCTGGCGGCCCGGCTGGGCGTCCCAGGAGACGACCTTGTCGCCGGTCAGGGACAGGACCGTGACGTACGCCGTGCCGTCACCGGTGTTCCAGAGGACGACGCGGGCCGCGCGGTCGACCGGGTCGCCGGGGCGATACGCCCGCACGACGTCCTTCGCCGGCTCCAGCAGCTCGACCGATGCGATCCGCCACGCCGGGCGGGCGACGTCCCGCTCGCGGCGCAGGATCTGCTGCACCTGCCGGAACTCGGCCTCGGTGAGCGGGTCGAGAGGGTGGG
>NZ_JAOPWR010000517.1 GCF_025965585.1 Pseudonocardia sp. | reverse complement strand
CCGGTGGCTCAGTTCTGCCGCACATCGGTCGGGTATGTGGCCAGCAGCGACAGCGGCATGCCCTGCCGCCGCAGCACGCGGCCCCACAGGTTGCCCTCCTGCCCGGTGAGCACGTCGTCGGGCAGCGCGGGCACCACGATCCAGTCGCCGCGGCCGATCTCGCCGTCCAGCTGCCCGGCGTCCCAGCCCGCGTAGCCGGCGAACACGCGCAGCCCGCGCAGGCGGGGGGCGAGGGGAGCGGGGTCGGTGTCGAGGTCCACGAGCGCCACGGGGGCCCGGACGGTGACGAGCCCACCGAGGCTGGCCGGGTCGTGGCCGGTGCGCACCGCGGCAAGGCACAGGGCCGTCTCGGCCTCCACCGGGCCGCCGACGAACACCGCGTGCGGCTTCGAAGCCAGCGGCGCCCACGACGGCAGGACGTCGCGCACGGCCACCTCGCTGGGGCGGTTGAGCACCACCCCGAGGCTGCCACGGCTGCGGTGCTCGATGACGTAGACGACCGTGCGCCGGAACTGGGGATCGAGGAGCCCGGGTGCTGCTACGAGAAGGCTCCCGGGGGTGACCCGGGACGCGTTGCCGGATCGTGCCCCGGAGCGGTCGTCCACCACGTCGCCCATCGTTGCACCCGCGCCCGACGCGTAGCCTGCGCCCGTGCCGACTTCGCGAATGTCGGAGCCGCCGGAGCCGATCGCCGGTACCGCCTCGGCCGACCATCCCGAGCGCCTCGGCATCGCCCGCATGCTCCGCGCCCCCGGCTACCGCAGGTTGCTGGCCGTCCGGTTCGCCACGCAGTGGGGCGACGGGCTGTTCCAGGCCGCGCTCGGCGGAGCCGTGCTGTTCAACCCCGAACGCCAGGCCGACCCGCTCGCCGTCGCCACCGGCCTGGCCGTGCTGCTGCTCCCGTACTCGGTGATCGGCCCGTTCGCGGGTGCGCTCCTGGACCGCTGGGACCGCCGCCGGGTGCTGGTGTTCGCGAACCTGCTGCGCGCCGTGCTCATCGTCGTCGTGGCGGCCAGCGTGTTCACCGGGCTCGCGGGCGCGCCGCTCTACGTCGGGGCGCTGGCGGTAGCCGGGGTCAGCCGTTTCGTCCTGTCGGGGTTCTCGGTGTCGCTTCCGCACGTGGTGGAGCGGCGCCACCTCGTCGAGGGCAACGTGCTGGCCGTGACGATCGGCTCGGCCGTCTCGGCGCTCGGCGCGGCTTCGGCCATCGGGTTCCGGGCGCTGTTCGGCAGCGGCGACGCCGGCTCGGCGCAGACCACCCTCGTCGCGATCGTCGGCTCGCTCCTCGCCGCCGCGCTGGCCATGGGCTTCCGCCGGGGCAGCCTCGGTCCCGACAAGGTGGACGAGCCGGCCGAGGCGGTCACAGCCGTGCTCCGGGGCTTCGCCGACGGGGCCCGCGCCACGGCGGCCACCCCGTCGATCAGCGCGTCGTTCGCGGCGCTGGGGTCGCACCGGCTCGCGTTCGGGATCTGCACGCTGCTGACGCTGTTGCTCTACCGCTACGCGTTCACCGACCAGGGACCGCTGCGCGCCGGGCTACCCGGCATCGGCGAGGCCGTGGTGCTGGCCGCGGCCGGGCTGGGGGTCGCCGCGCTGGTGGCGCCGTGGCTGGTGCGGCGCTGGGGGCGGGCGTGGACGGTGCGCGCGGCGCTGGTCGCCGCCACCGTCATGCAGCTCACGCTGGCCGCGCTGCTGAGCCTGTGGGCCGTGGTGGTGGCCGCGTTCGTGCTGGGCCTGACCGGCCAGACCGTCAAGCTCTGCACCGACGCCGCAGTGCAGAGCGAGGCGGACGACGAGGTGCTCGGCCGCGTCTTCGCCCTCTACGACGTGGTGTTCAACGTCGGCTATGTGATCGCGGTGGCCGCGGCGGCGTTCCTCGCGCCGCCCGACGGCCGCGCGCCCTGGCTGCTCGCGGCGGCCGCGGCCCTGTATGTCGTCGGGCTGCTGGTGCACGACCAGCAGCTGCGTCGCCGCCGGGCCTGAGCGACCCTGCTCAGCCGACCCCGTTCTCCCGGGCCCAGGCTCGCAGCTCCGCCACGGCCTCGTCGTGGGTGAGCGGGCCCTGCTCCATCCGGACGGCCAGCAGGTGCTTGTACGCCTTGCCCACCAGCGGGCCCGGCTCCAGCCCGAGCAGCGCCATGATCGCGTTGCCGTCGAGGTCGGGTCGGATCGCGTCGAGCTCCTCCTGCTGACGCAGGATCGCGATGCGCTCCTCGAGGGAGTCGTAGCTGCGCTGGAGCGCGGCCGCGCGGCGCTTGTTGCGCGTGGTGGAGTCCGAGCGCACGAGCTTGTGCAGCCGCTCCAGCAGCGGGCCGGCGTCGGTGACGTAGCGGCGAACCGCGGAGTCGGTCCACTCGCCGGCGGAGTAGCCGTGGAAGCGCAGGTGCAGGAACACCAGCTGCGACACCTCGTCGATCACCGACTTCGGGTAGCGCAGCTCGCGCAGCCGGCGCCGGGCCATCTTGGCGCCGACCACCTCGTGATGGTGGAAGCTGACGCGCCCGTCGGACTCCTTGCGACGGGTGTCGGGCTTGCCGATGTCGTGCAGCAGCGCGGCGAGGCGCAGCACGAGGTCCGGGCCGTCGGTCTCGCGGTCGATCGCCTGCTCCATGACGACCAGCGAGTGCGTGTAGACGTCCTTGTGCTGCATGTGCTCGTCGATTGCCAGGCGCATCGCGGGCGCCTCGGGCATGACGAGCTCGGCGAGGCCGGTGTCGACCATCAGCTCGATGCCGCGGCGTGGGTGCGTGCCGAGGATCAGCTTGGACAGCTCGGTCTGCACGCGCTCGCGGGTGATGCGCGAGAGCTCGCCCGCCATCGCGGTCATCGCCTCGACGACGCGCGGGGCGGGCGTCAGCCCCAGCTGCGAGACGAACCGCGCGGCGCGCAGCATGCGCAGCGGGTCGTCGGCGAACGACTCCTCCGGCGTCGCCGGGGTGTCGAGGACACCCGCGGCGAGGGCGGCCAGGCCCCCGTGCGGGTCGACGAACCGCTTCGCGTCGCCCGTGAGCTCGACCGCCATCGCGTTGACGGTGAAGTCGCGGCGCACGAGGTCGTCCTCGATCGTCTCGCCGAAGGCCACGATCGGGTTGCGCGTGACGCGGTCGTAGGCGTCGGCGCGGAAGGTGGTGATCTCGACGGTGGCGCCGTGGCGGCGGGCGCCGATCGTGCCGAAGGCGATGCCCTGGTCCCACACGGCCTCGGCCCAGCCCTCGAGCAGGGCCAGCACCGCCTCGGGGCGGGCGTCGGTGGTGAAGTCCAGGTCGCTGACCTCGCGGCCGAGCAGTGCGTCGCGGACGCTGCCGCCCACCAGGTAGAGGCGGTGGCCCGCCGCGGTGAAGCGCGTCGCGAGATCCTCCGCGACCGCCGGTACCGCCACCATCTCCACCACCGCATCCTCCTGGGCTCGCACGAGGTCGGGGGGAAGATCTGACACAGCAGTGGACACGGCGGGCCAGTCTAGGCGTCCCGAATCTCCGCGGCGACGAGGATGGTGCCGGGCGCGGACACGGCGCCGAACACGGACTCCTCGTTACCATCGCCACATGTCCACCTCCCGCGGCCGCTCGAGCGGGCGCCGCGCGGGGCGTCCGCTGGACCGCCGCCGCCTGCGCACGGTTGACGAGACCTCGGCGGGCGGGCTGGTGGTGGACCACGCCTCGGGCACCGCCGCGGTCATCGGCCGGTTGGACCGGCGCGGACGCCTGCTGTGGTCGCTCCCGAAGGGCCACATCGAGGAGGGCGAGACCGCGGAACAGGCGGCGGTGCGCGAGGTCGAGGAGGAGACCGGCATCATCGGGCGCGTGGTCGCACCCCTGGGCACCATCGACTTCTGGTTCGTCGCCGAGGACCGGCGCGTGCACAAGACCGTGCACCACTTCCTCCTGCGGGCTCTCGGTGGTGAGCTGTCCGACGAGGACATCGAGGTGGCCGAGGTGGCGTGGGTGCCGATCGGCGAGCTCGAGTCCCGCCTCGCCTACGCCGACGAGCGGCGGTTGATCCGCCGGGCCACGGAGCTGCTGGAGGAGACGGCGTGAGATCGGTCGCGGCCCTGGTCGCGATCCCCGTGCTCGTCCTCACGGCCCTCCTCGGGCTGGTGTTCATCCCGGTCACGGGCACGGCGGACGCCGCGACGCCCACCCAGACCGCCGCCACCGCGGACGGCCCGCTGCAGCTCGACCTCCTCGGCATGACGCCCCGGGTGGTGACATCCACCGGTCCGGGCACGCTGACGATCACCGGCACGCTCACCAACACCGGCACCACCCCCGTCGACGACGTGGTGGTGCGCCTCCAGCGCAGCGACCCCCTGACCACCGAGGGGGAGCTGCGCGACGCCCTGGACGGCAGCGCGGCGACCGACGCCGTCACCCCGCAGTTCACCCCCCTGGCCGACACGCTCGGGCCCGGGCAGCAGGTGCCCGTGCAGCTCGCGGTGCCGCTGCGGGGCCAGCCGACGTCGAGCCTCGCCCTGAGCAGCACGGGTGTGCACGAGCTGCTGGTGAACGTCAACGGCGCGCCCCGCGGCGGCGCCCGCGCCCGGCTCGCCGCGGTCCGGCTGCTGCTGCCGGTGCTCTCGCTGCCCCCGGTGGACTCCACCGCGCCGGTGACGCCCGACCCGCCCGCGACACCGGCACCGTTCTCCCTGCTCTACCCGATCGCCGACGTCCCGCACCGGCTCTCGACGGTGCCGGGCGGGCGGGCGCTGCTGACCGACGACTCCCTGGCTGCGTCGTTCGCGCCGGGCGGGCGGCTCGGCGGGCTGGTCGAGGCGCTCGCGCAGCAGGCACCGGTCGGGTCCCGGGTGCGTAGTGCCACGTGCGTCGCCGTCGATCCCGACCTCGTCGAGACGGCTGCCGCCATGCGCGACGGCTACGACGTGCGGCGGGCCGACGGGAGCATCGTGCCCGGCACCGGCGAGGGCGTGGCCGGCCAGTGGCTCGCCCAGCTGACCGCCGCGGTCCGGGGCGGGTGCGTGGTCGCGCTGCCCTACGCCGACGCCGATCTCGTCGCCCTCACCCGCGGTGGCCTGGCCTCCATGGCCGCCTCCGCCGTCACCGGCGGCCGGCAGTCGGTGTCGACGCTGCTGGGCACCCCGGTCGTCCCCGACGTCACGTGGCCCGCGGGCGGCGTCGTCGACGAGCCGACGCTCGACATGATCGCCGGCACCGGCACCCGGTCGCTGCTGCTCTCCGCCGACGGCATCGACGCGGGGCGCAGCCGCCCGAGCACCGGGGTGGTGCCGATCTCCGGCACGTCGCGGTTCGCGGTGCTGACCGACCCGCTGCTCGCGGCGGCCGCGGGCGGTCCGGCGGACTCCGCGGCGACCGCCCGGACCGATGGGGCCGCCGTCACCAGCACTCCCGCGGCGAGCGACACCTCGCTCTCGACGCAGGACGCGATCGGAGCACTCGCCTTCCGGGCCCAGGACGGGCTCGTGCAGAACGCCACCACGGGGAAGGCGGCACCGCTGGTGCTGGCCCCGCCGCACCGTTGGGCCGCCGACGGCGTCGGGGCCACAGCCCTGCTGCAGGCCGCCGAGCAGCTCATGGGCGCCGGCGAGATCACCGCGGATCCGCTGCCTGCCGTCCTGGCGGCAGGCCCCCCGGCCGGCGCGCCGGCGCGGCCAGCCGTGTACCCGCTCACGTCGGGGGCCACGGAGATCCCGCGGTCGGTCGTCGACACGATCGGCCGAACCGCCGAGAGCGTGGCCGACCTCCGCTCGGCCGTCGTGCCCGGTTCCGGGGTGGGCATCGGCGCCGACGAGGTGTTCGCGCCGCTCGTCGCCGGGCTGGTGCGCCCGGCATCGGCGACCTTCCGCGGCGATCCGGCGGCGGCCGCCGCTGCGGCCGCCGCCGGTGCCGGCCGGATCGACGATGTGCGGTCCACCGTCCGCGTGCTCGAACCGCCGAGCCCGTACTCGCTGGGCACCTCCGACGCCCCGCTGCCGCTGACCGTCGCCAACGGGCTGCCGCTGACGGTGCAGGTGCGCATCCAGATCGCCAGCACGACGGGCCTGCGGGTGGCGCCGATCGCCCCGGTGCAGATCCCGCCGCTCGGCCGCCGCCAGGTGTCGGTGAACGCGCAGGTCACCCGCTCGGGCCAGTTCATGGTGGACGCCACCGTGCTCACCCCCGACGGCGGCGTACTCGGTCCGCCGAGCCGCCTGAAGGTGCGCTCCACCGTCTACGGCACCATCACGGTGTGGCTGACGGTCGGGGCGGGCGTACTGCTCGTGGTGCTGGTCGCCCGCAGGATGGTGCGCCGGATCAGGGGCACCAGGGGCCGGCACTCCGGTCCGGAGGCCCGGACCGACCCCACCCCACCGCCCCGCCGCCCGTCTGCGGGACCGGCGCCACCGACGGTGGCGGCCCCGGCCGGGCCGCACTCGGGGGACCCCCCGACGCGCCCCGTCGAGGTCCTGGCCCCGTCCCCCCGCCCGGTGCACCCGGCCCACGGCCCGCGCGCCCGGGTCCCGCAGGAGGGTGGCCCGGTGCCGGCGGCCCCGGTCCACGGCCGGGCCCCGCTCGTCCCCGCCCAGGAGGACGTCTCGGCAACGGACCGCTTCCCGGCCCACCCGCCGCGGCCGACGGACCCACCCAACCCACAGCCGTGACCGTGCCGGGCGGAACCCCGTCGGACGCAGTGACGCAGCGGATCCCGGTGGTGCGCGAGCGGTCGCTGGGCCGCTCCACGAGCCTCGTGGCCGTGGCCAGCCTGGCCAGCAGGCTCACCGGCTTCGTCCGCCAGGTGGTGCTGTTCTCGGTGCTGGGCGCCACCGTGCTCAACGACTCCTACACGGTGTCGAACACGCTGCCCAACATCGTCTACGAGCTGCTGCTCGGCGGTGTGCTGACCAGCGTGATGATCCCGCTGCTGGTGCGGGCGCAGTCCGACGACGCCGACGGCGGCGAGGCCTACACGCGTCGGCTGCTCACGCTGACCACCGTGGCGCTGCTCGTCGCGACGGTCGTCGCCATGGCGGCGGCACCGCTGCTGACCAGGCTGTACCTGGGCAGCCAGGAGAGCACCACGGCCAACCCGGAGCTGGCCACGGCCCTGGCCTACCTGCTGCTGCCACAGATCTTCTTCTACGGCCTCGGCGCCCTGCTGGGAGCGGTGCTCAACAGCCGCGGCGGGTTCGGCGCGTTCGCCTGGGCCCCCGTGCTCAACAACGTCGTGATGCTGCTGGTGCTCGGCGTCTACGTGCTCGTGCCGGGGGAGATCAGCCTCGATCCGGTCCGGATGGGCGACGCTAAGCTGCTGGTCCTGGGTCTGGGCACCACGCTGGGGATCGTGGTGCAGGCGCTCGTGCTGCTCCCGGCCGTGCGGCGCTCGGGCTTCCGGTACCGGCCGCTGTGGGGCTGGGACCCTCGGCTGACGGCCGCGGGCGGCCTGGTGATGTGGGTGGTGGCCTACGTCCTGATCGGGCAGGCCGGCTACATCATCACCTCCCGCGTCGCTTCGTCGTCCGACGCGGGTGCGTTCTCGATCTACTCGAACGCCTGGCTGCTGCTCCAGGTGCCCTACGGCGTGCTGGGCGTCTCGCTGCTGACGGCGCTGATGCCGCGGATGAGCCGCGCCGCCGCCGAGGGCCGCACGGCCGACGTCGTGTCCGACCTGTCGCTGGGCAGCAGGCTGTCCGCGGTGTTCCTGGTGCCGATCTCGGTGCTGCTCACGGCCTTCGGCACGCCCGTCGGCGTGGCGCTGTTCGGGCTGCGCTCGGCCAACCTCGACGGTGCGAGCCTGCTCGGTACCACGCTGGCCGTGTCGGCGTTCGGGCTGCTGCCGTACGCGATCACGATGCTGCAGCTGCGGGTGTTCTACGCGCTCACCGACAGCCGCACCCCGACGCTGATCCAGCTGTTCACCGTGGTCGTGAAGATCCCGTTGCTGCTGCTGTGCCCGGTGCTGCTCCCACAGGGCGACGTCGTCCTCGGGCTGGCCGCGGCCAACAGCTTCTCGTTCGTCGCCGGCGCGGTGCTGGGGCAGGTGCTGCTGCGCCGGAAGCTCGGGCGGATCTTCACCGGCGAGGTGCTCTCGACCGTCGGCCGGACGCTCGCGGCAGCGCTCGTCGCCGTCCTGATCGCCTACGGAGCCGTGACGCTTCTCACAGGCCCCCTCGGCGGACTGGCACCACTCACCCAGGCGTGGACGAGATTGGCGGTAACGCTGGTCGTCGCTCTGCCGCTAACCATCGTGGGGCTGCGACTGGCGCGGGTCCGCGAGGTCGATCCGCTCGTCAGGCGACTCGAACGGCTCGTCGACCGGCTGAATCCCAGGCGCAGCACCCGCCGCTGACGTAGGGTTGCGCCTGGCGGGGGCCGGGAAGATGTCATGTGCCGGGGGAGGTCGGAGGGGTGAGCGAGCTGGCGAGCGCGCCGTCAGGGGCGGCGGCGGCACAGCGGTCCGGTGAACGGAACGCATCCGGCTCCGCCGGGGACACCGAGACGGCCGTGGTGCCCGAGCAGGCCCGTCCCGAGGACGCCGCCACCGTGCGCGTCGCGGCGGCTGCTGCGTCCCCGAGCGCTCGGCCCTCCAAGGCCGGCTCGGTCACGCCGTCCACTGCCGCGGGCGCCACGCTCGTCGAGCGCTACCGGCTACGCACGCGGGTCGGTTCCGACACCGCTGCGGGCGCCGAGTTCTGGCGCGCGGAGGACACGGTCCTCCAGCGCGACGTCGCCCTCACGATCCTGCGCAGGCTTGCTCCCGAGGCGGGGGCACTCGGCGGCGACAGCGACCCCACCGGCACGGCCCGCGCGGGCGAGATGGTGGTCCGCGCGCTGCGGTCGGGCAGCTTCGAGCACAGCGGCTGCGCCCGCCTCCTGGACGTCCTCTCGCCCGGCGCCAGCGGCATGCCCGACGACGTGCTCGGCGCGGCCGTCACCGAGTGGGTGCCCGGCCGGAGCCTGGCCGAGACCGTGGCCGACGGCCTGCTCAAGCCCCTCGCCGCAGCTCGCGCGGTCGCCCCGCTCGCCGCGGCCGCGCAGGCTGCGCACCGCCACGGCCTCGTCCTGGGCTGCGACCACCCGCAGCGCGTCCGCATCACCCCCGACGGCCACGCCCAGCTGTGCTTCGCCCTGCCCCGGCCGGACCTCACCCCCACCGACGACGTCCGCGGCCTCGGCTCGGTCCTCTACACGCTGCTGACGTCGCGCTGGCCGCTGTCGGGGGCCGACGCCGCCCGCGCCGGTCTTGCGGCCGCCGACCGCACGGCCGCCGGCCTGCCGGTGGCGCCGTCGCTGCAGCGGCCGGGCGTTCCCGTCGAGCTCGACACGCTCGCGATCGGCACGCTGAGCCCGGTCGGCACCACCGGCCACGTCCACACCGCGGCGGCCGTGCACCGGCTGCTCAGCGAGGTGGTGGCGGAGGACGACCGCGTCGCCCTGTTCCCACCTGTACACGACGGCGTCCCGTCGGCGCCCGGCGACGTCTGGCAGGACGGCCACCGCGTCGTCCACCGCGCCGACCCCCGTCGGCGCCGCAAGCTGGTGATCGGCGTGGCCGCGCTCGCCGTCGCCGCGCTGCTCGTCCTCGGGTACGTCGGCGTGCAGGTCAGCTCGATGTTCTCCGACAGCGGCGGCCCGGTCATCGTCGTCGGCAACGACGTCGGTGCGGCCGCGAACCCGCCCGCGGAGGGTTCCGTGCCCGTCGGTGGTGTGGCCGCCGTCGCCAACGTCGACGTCTACGACATGAGCGGCGACAGCGACAACGCGGGCCGCGTCGCACGCGTGATCGACGGCGACCCGAAGACCAACTGGCGCACCTACCAGTACAAGCAGCAGTTCCCGGCGCTCAAGCCCGGCGTCGGGATCATGTTCTCGTTCGCGTCGGCGGTGCAGCTGTCGTCCCTGTCCATCACCTCGCCCAGCGACGGCACCGTCGTCCAGGTGCGGTCGGCTCCCACGCCCGACGCGGCGTTCGACGACACCACCCAGATCACCGAGGCCACGCTGCAGAACGGCACCACCGACGTGTCGCTGGCCGGCAGCCAGCCGGTCACGCACGTGCTGCTGTGGATCAGCAAGCTCGCGCAGGGCGACGGCGGCTATGTCAGCGAGATCGACGAGGTGCAGTTCCACCGCGCCGGCGGCTGATCCACCACTTCTCCCGAACGGCCTCGGGGAGCAGCGGCCTCGACCTACTCTGCGCGGCGTGGGCCCTCCGACGGACGCCGAGCTGCTGGCCGCCCACCGCGACGGCGACGCGCACGCGTTCGGCCAGCTCGCGGGTCGGCACACCGACCGGATGTGGGGGCTCGCGGTGCGCACCCTGGGCAACCGCGAGGAGGCCGCCGACGCCGTCCAGGAGGCGCTCGTGGCGGCCTACCGGCGGGCGGGCACGTACCGCGGCGAGGCGTCCGTGCGCACCTGGCTGCACCGCATCGTCGTCAACGCCTGCATCGACCGGCTGCGCCGCGAACGGGCCCGGCCCACCGTGCCGTGGCCCGCGGGAGAGGTCCCGTCCCGGGTGCCCGACCACGCCACCGAGCTGGCCACGCGGCTGGAGATCACCGAGGCGCTCGCGATGCTGCCCCCGGAGCAGCGGATGGCGGTGGTGCTCGTCGACGTGCAGGGTTGGGCTCTGGCCGAGGTGGCGGAGGTCCTCGAGGTCCCGCTGGGCACGGTCAAGAGCCGCTGCGCCCGCGGCCGCGCCCGGCTCGCCGCGCTGCTGGGGCACCTGAGGGAGGAGGAGCGATGACCGAACGGCCGGAGCCCGACGCGCTCGCCGACGTCCTCGCCGACCTCGACGCCGGGCTGCCCGTCGACCCCGCGGTGCGCGCTGCGGCCCTGGCCGACCCCCGCGCCCCGGACGTCCGGCGCGCCCTGGCCGCCACCCGTGAGCAGCTCGGGTCGCTCCCACCCGTGGCGGTGCCACCGGAGCTGGCCGAGCGCTGGGCCGCGGCCCTGACCGCCGAGGCCGCCACCCGTGCCGACCCTCCGCGGGCCGACCCTCCGCGGGCCGACACGACGAGCACCCGGGGTCCGCACGTCATGCCGGGGCCGTCCGGCCCCGCTGCGAGCCCGCAGGGCAGGGGTCCGCACGACGCACCGGTCTCCCGTGCCGCGGAGGCCCCTGGCCCGAGACACCGTCCGCCCGGGCGCCCGGACACGGGCCGTCCACGGGGTGGGCGGCCCCGGCGCCCGGTCCGGCCCGCGCTGGCCGTGGGGGCGCTGCTCGTGATCGTGCTGGTCGTGGCGGGGGTGGTCCGGGCCCGCAGCGCGCCGACGTCCGTCGACGCGGTCCAGCTGGTGGCCACCGCGCACGCCATGGTCGGGGTACAGGACGCGGGCGCCCTCACCGATCCCGGGCGCCGGGCCGCCTGCCTGCGTACGGTCGCACCACCCGGGCTCGTACCCGGGGCACCGCTGGCCGGAGGCCGCCAGGTCGTGTTCGAGGGGCACCCCGCCGTGGTCCTGCTGCTCGTCACGGGCGAGCTCGGAACGTTCCGCGCGGTGGTCGTCGACCCGTCCTGCGGGGCCTCGGGAGGCACGCTGATGGCCGACGTCCGTGTCGGCCGGTGAGCCGGATCACCCGGCGGCCGCACGCCCTCCTGCGCACGGAATGCCGGGTCCTGGGATCGTGTTGTGCAGCATGAACACGATCGAGAGGACGGGGTACGAGTGACCACCGACGAGGTGCGCGAGCTGATCATCATCGGGTCCGGGCCGGCCGGCTACACCGCCGCCGTCTACGCGGCCCGGGCTCAGCTGAACCCCCTGGTCTTCGAGGGCACCCAGTTCGGCGGTGCCCTCATGACCACCACCGAGGTCGAGAACTACCCCGGCTTCACCGAAGGCATCATGGGGCCCGAGCTCATGGAGCAGATGCGCGGTCAGGCCGCCCGGTTCGGCGCCGATCTGCGCGCGGTGGACGTCGAGGAGGCCTCCCTGGACGGCCCGGTCAAGACCGTGGTCGCCAACGGGGTCACCTACCGCGCCAAGGCCGTCATCCTCGCGATGGGCGCGGCCGCCCGCTACCTGGATGTTCCCGGTGAGCAGAGGCTGCTCGGCCGCGGTGTCAGCTCGTGCGCCACGTGCGACGGGTTCTTCTTCCGGGAGCACGACATCGCCGTGATCGGCGGTGGCGACTCCGCGATGGAGGAGGCCACGTTCCTCACCCGCTTCGCGAAGACGGTCACGATCGTCCACCGCCGCGACGAGTTCCGCGCCTCGCGGATCATGGTCGAGCGCGCGAAGAACGACCCCAAGATCCGCTGGGTCACGAGCGTCGACGTCGTCGAAGTGCTCGGTGACACCAGCGTCACGGGTTTGCGGCTTCGTGACAAGAAGTCCGGTGCGGAGCGCACGCTGGACGTCACGGCCATGTTCGTCGCCATCGGGCACGACCCGCGCAGCGCGCTGGTCAAGGGGCAGGTGCCCACCGACGAAGCCGGCTACGTCACCGTGCAGGCGCCGAGCACCCACACGGCCGTCCCGGGGGTGTTCGCCTGCGGCGACCTGGTGGACCACACCTACCGTCAGGCCATCACCGCGGCCGGCTCGGGCTGCTCCGCCGCAATCGACGCCGAGCGCTGGCTCGCCGACACTCCGATCGACTCCAACCTCGTCGGCGGGGGCTACGGGCAGGGCGCCGAGCAGTCCGCCGAGCCCGTCACAGCCTGATCGTCACGGCCTGATCGGTCACGGCCTGATCGTCACGCCACCACATCTGTACTTCCAGGAAAGGGAGATCTCATGGGCAACAACACCGTGGACGTCACCGACGCCACCTTCGACGCCGACGTCCTCAAGAGCGGCAAGACCGTTGTGGTCGACTTCTGGGCCACCTGGTGCGGCCCGTGCAAGATGGTCGCCCCCGTCCTCGACGAGATCGCCGGGGAGCACAAGGAGAAGCTGACCGTCGCGAAGCTCGACATCGACGCGAACCCGGAGACGGCCCGCAACTTCCAGGTCATGTCGATCCCCACGATGATCGTCTTCCAGGACGGGAAGCCAGTCAAGCAGATCGTCGGCGCCAAGCCGAAGGCCGCGCTGCTCTCGGACCTGGCCGACTACATCGGCTGATCAGCAACACCGTCACGCGATGCCCCGCCCGGGGTCCCCGGGCGGGGCATCGTCGTGTCCGGGCCGTGCCGGAAAGGGCTGATATCACGAGCCGGACACGCCCGGACACGGCCCGCTGTCCCCCGGTAGGGGAACGGCAGGGCACAATGGCGGACTGCCGGCACGAACCGGCAAGACGTCCTTCTCGTGCCGCGCGCGAGCGGTGACGTGACGCGAGCGATACGAGCGAGGGGTGCATGCAGCTGCTGCGCCGAGGGGACTGCGGTCCGGCTGTAGTCGAGGTACGGGCGATGCTGACGACGTTCGGCCTGCTGGCCGCCGCCGACGGCGAGCCTGGTCAGGACCTCTTCGACGTTCACGTCGAGCATGCCGTCCGGTCCTTCCAGCAACAGCGGGGCCTCATCACCGACGGCATCGTCGGCCCGGCCACCTACCGCTCCCTGCGCGACGCCGGCTGGACGCTCGGCGACCGGATGCTCGCCCTGATGATCTCCGCGCCGATGACCGGCGACGACGTCGCGATGCTCCAGGAGCGCCTCTCCGAGCTCGGGTACAACCCGGGGCGCCCCGGTGGTGTTTTCGATGAGCAGACGGAGAAGGCGCTGCGGCGCTTCCAGCGCGAGTACGGGCTCGTGTCCGACGGGCTGTGCGGCCCCGCCACGCTGCGCTCGCTACGGCAGCTCGGCCGCAAGGTCACCGGCGGCCGCCCGCACCTCATGCGCGAGCAGGAGCTCCTGCGCCAGGCCGGCCCGCGGCTGCGCGGCAAGCGCATCGTCGTCGACCCCGGCCACGGCGGCGTGGACCGCGGTGTCGTCGCGTCCGGGGTGGCCGAGGCCGACCTCATGTGGGACCTCGGCAGGCGCCTCGTCGGCCGCATGACCGCCACTGGCATGGACGCGATGCTCTCGCGGCAGGAGAACACCTGCCCCTCGGAGCCCGAGCGCGCCGCCTTCGCCAACACCGCGGGCGCCGACCTCGTGCTCTCGCTGCACACCGACGCCAACCACAGCATGCACGCGCAGGGCCTCGCCACTTTCCACTTCGGCAACGGCAGCGGCTCGACGTCCACGGTGGGGGAGGCGCTCGCCGGGCTCATCCAGCGCGAGCTGCTCACCCGCACCGCGATGGTCGACTGCTGGAGCCAGCCCCGGACGTGGGAGGTGCTGCGCCTGACGCGGATGCCGGCCGTGCGCATCGAGGTGGGCTACCTCAGCCACATCGGTGATCGCACGCGCCTGCTGAACTCCGACTTCCGCGACGTGGTGGCCGAGGGCATTCTCGTCGCCGTCAAGCGGCTGTACCTGCTCGGGCAGGACGATCAGCCCACCGGCACGTTCACTTTCGGCGATGTACTGGCCCGTGAGCTCGAACGGGGCGGCGCGCAGGCGATGGTGACGCGACCGGGCTGCTAGGCCCGCAACGTGGCTCTCAGTTCGCCCTGAGACGCCCGCAGGACGACGTCCGAGCCTGGCTCGGTACCCGCCCACGCCCCACGGGGGCGGCCGCCTGGAGGGGAATGGTGATCGTTCCGAGCAACTGCTCGAGAGCGGCCTCCACGTCCTCCTTCCACGTCAGCCCGGAGCGGAGCTCCATCCGCAGCCGCGGCCAGCGCGGGTGCGGGCGGATCGTCTTGAAGCCGACGCCGCGCAGGAAGTCGGCCGGGATGAGGCATCCGGGCTCGGTGGGGCGCTGGTCGCCGAAGACCTCGATAGCCTTGACGCCGCGGCGGGTGAGGTCCTTCACCACCGCCTGGGCGAGCATCCGGCCCAGCCCCTCGCGGGAGAACTCCGGCACCACCTGCATCGTGGTGAGCAGCACCGCGTCGGCGCTGACCGGGCCGGTGGGCATCTCGGACGCGCGGGGCACCGCCGACGGCGGCGCGTAGATCACATAGCCGGCGGGGACGCCGTCCATGTGCGCGACGCGACCGCACGAGCCCCACTCGAGCAGGACCTCGGAGACCCAGGCCTCCTTCTCGAGCTCGGTGGAGCCGAAGTCGAGGGCTTGCTTACCGAGATGCTCGGACAGCTCCCAGAAAACGCACCGTCTGCACCGTTTGGGCAGATCTTCCAGATTGTCCAGAGTGAGCGGCGCCACGTGCCAGGACAAGTGCAACCTCCGGCGACCGAACAAAGGACTCGGCAGAATCAACGACGTGGGCGCCCTTGCGCCGACACCAGACGATAGATCGATCCAGCAGGGATTCCTACCCCGACTGCTGCGACCGGCGCCTCATTCACGACGAAGGGCAGGTCGTTCCTCCATCCCGGTTACACTCGATCGGATCGCCGTACCGGCCGGTATCCCGAACGGGCGACGATCGCCGCCCGTCGACGAGCAGGAGATCGCCGTGCCAGAGCCGGTCCAGCCCACCGTCCCCACCACCCGCGCCCTCACCGGCTCGGCGGCGGCAGCGGGGGCCGAGGCAGCAGGCGCGGCAGGAGTGGTGCCCACCGAGCGGTTCGCGGCCCGCACCGCCGGGATGACGGCGTCGGAGATCCGGGCGTTGTTCGCGGTGGCCAGCCGTCCCGAGGTCGTCTCGCTCGCGGGTGGCATGCCCAACCTCGCCGCCCTCCCGCTCGACTCTCTCGCCGCCGAGGTCGCCGACCTCGTCTCGCGCGAGGGGCAGGTGGCCCTGCAGTACGGCTCCGCCCAGGGTGTACCGGCGCTGCGCGAGCAGATCTGCGAGGTGATGGCGCTCGAGGGCATCCAGGCTGATCCCGACGACGTCGTGGTCACCGTGGGCTCCCAGATGGCGCTCGATCTCGTCACGCGCATCTTCTGCGACCCCGACGACGTGGTGCTGGCCGAGGGGCCCTCCTACGTCGGCGCACTCGGCAGCTTCGCGGCGTACCAGGCGCGCGTCGTGCACGTCGCCATGGACGAGCACGGCCTCGTGCCCGCCCTGCTGCGCCAGGCTCTGCACACCCTGGCGCAGCAGGGGATCACGCCGAAGTTCCTCTACACGATCCCCAACTTCCACAACCCCGCCGGCGTCACGCTCGCCGTCGAGCGCCGCGCCGAGGTGCTGGAGATCTGCGCGCGGTACGGCGTTGGCGTGGTGGAAGACAACCCGTACGGGCTGCTCGGCTTCACCGGGCGGATCTACCCGGCGCTGCGATCGATGGACCGGGACGTCGTCTACCTCGGCTCGTTCTCCAAGACGTTCGCGTCGGGCCTGCGCGTGGGCTGGGCACTCGTGCCGCCGGCCGTGCGCGACCGGCTGGTACTGGCGGCCGAGTCGGCCACGCTGTGCCCGCCGAGCTTCAACCAGATGCTCGTGTCGCGCTATCTTGCGGCCCACGACTGGCAGAGCCAGATCAAGACGTTCACCGAGGCCTACCGCGACCGCCGCGACGCGATGCTGAACGCGCTGGAGACGTACCTCCCCGAGGGGTGCACGTGGAACGTGCCCGACGGCGGCTTCTACGTCTGGCTCACCGTGCCGGAGGGCGTCGACACGAAGGCGATGCTGCCGCGCGCCGTCACCGCCCGCGTCGCGTACGCGTCGGGCACCGGCTTCTACGCCGACGGCTTCGGCAGCCGCCAGCTCCGGCTCTCGTACTGCTACCCGACGCCGGAACGCATCACCGAGGGCGTCCGGCGGCTCGCGGGGGTGCTCGAGGCCGAGCTGGACGTGATGCGCACGTTCGGCACCAGCGCCCGCCCGGCGGCTGTCGGCCCCACACCGCCGCGCAACGGCCCGCAGGCCCCCTCTCCCCACACCCCCTGAGGTAGGCACCGCGACAGGTGGGGGTCGGCCCTGGCGACCCGCCCCCACCTCGTGAGGCGACACGATGTTGCGCGCGGGTGGACACGTTGCGGCGCCTGAGTCGGTGCGGTGCAGGGACGGCTGGGGCAGCGGCGTGACCGCCATGCCGCAGAATGCGGCGGTGAGCGAACGAACGGTGGCCGTGCTGGCCGGGGGCCTGTCCCACGAGCGCGAGGTGTCCCTGCGATCCGGACGGCGGCTCGCCGCCGCGTTGCGGGGGGCGGGGGCCGACGTCCGCGAGTGGGATATGGACGCCTCCCTCGTCGAGCGGCTGCGCACCGACCCACCCGACGCGGTCGCGATCGCGCTGCACGGTGGCGAGGGCGAGAACGGCTCCGTGCAGGCGGTGCTGGAACTGCTCGGTGTGCCCTTCGTCGGCACGCCCGCCCCGGCGTGCCGACGCGCGTGGGACAAGCCCACCGCGAAGGCGGAGCTCGCCCGCGCCGGCCTCGGCACGCCGGACTGGGTGGCGCTCCCGCACACGACGTTCCGCGCGCTGGGGGCCCAGGCGGTGCTGGACGCGATGGTCGACCGGCTCGGCCTCCCGCTGATGCTCAAGCCCGACCAGGGCGGCTCGGCGCTCGGCGCTCAGGTCGTCCATGACCGGGCGGACCTCCCGGCCGCGATGGTGAGCTGCCTGGCGTACGCCGACACGGTGCTGGCCGAGCGGTTCGTCGTCGGCACGGAGGTGGCCGTGTCGGTCGTCGAGGACGGGGACGAGCCCCGCGCGCTGCCCGCCGTGGAGGTGGACGCCGCGGGCGGCTTCTACGACTACACCGCCCGGTACACGCCGGGGGCCGCCA
>NZ_JAOPWR010000516.1 GCF_025965585.1 Pseudonocardia sp. | reverse complement strand
TGGAGTCCGGTGACGGTCCCGAGCAACGTGCCCTGCGCGTCGAACTGTCCGGCGAGATGTCTGCCCTGCTCGAAACGCTCCCCGAGAAGCAACGAGAGATCCTGGTGCTACGCGTGGTGGTCGGCCTTTCCGCCGAGGAGACGGCCGAGGCGGTCGGTTCCACCCCCGGTGCCGTCCGGGTGGCCCAGCACCGCGCGCTGGCCCGGTTGCGCAAGTCGATGCCCGAAGAGGAGGTGGTCTGAGTGCGTGACGACAGACGCGGTAACGGCTCGGGGATCCCCTTCGGCGGTGGCCGCCACAGGATCAACGGCACCAACGGTGTGCACCCCGATGGCCTGAGCACCACCCCGATCCCGCTCCAGGAGTACGAGGAGCCGATCGACCTCGTCGCGGTGCAGGCCGACGACGAGCTGGTCAACGCCCTGCGCGCCGGCATGGCCGTGTCCGCCCCCGGCGTGCACGGCTACGACGCCGACGACCACGTGGTCGCGATACTGGCGGCGTGGAAGGCCGAGGTCGACGCCGAGCCGATCCCCGAGCTCGTCGACATCGACATGGCCATGGCCGCGATCGAGTCGGGCCGGCCGTCCACCGCCCGTCGCACGCGCCGCCACCTGGCCCCCGTCGCCGCGGCGGCCGCGTTCGTCGTGCTCGCGATCGGCGGGGTCTCCATCGGCTCCGCCAGCTCCCAGCCGGGTGACGCGCTGTGGGCCGTGTCGAAGGTCCTCTACAGCCAGCGCGCGCAGTCCGTCGAGGCCGCCGCCCGCGCGGAGACCCGCATCAGCTCCGCCAAGCAGGCGCTCGCCGAAGGGCAGCCCGTCGTCGCGGCGCAGGAGTTGCAGCAGGCCCAGGCCGATCTCGCGTCCGTCCGACCGCAGGAGGGGAAGGCGGATCTGGCCGACGTCCAGAGCTTCCTGGTCGCCAAGGCCGACGAGACCCCGCCCGGTCAGCCCACTGACCCCGGTACGCCGCTCAAGTCGGACCGCAAGCGGAAGGTGCCGCGGGGGGCGGGGATGTCGGAGTCGCCGAATCCCGGCCCGTCCAGCACGGGAACGACGTCCACGGACACACCGGGTACGGAGCCGTCCAGCGGCGGTCCCAGTGGCACGGCCAACCCGGGTGGCGGCGTGGCGCCCACCGTGTCCCCCAGTCCAACGGCCACGAACGAGGGCAGGAAGGACCGGAAGCCCACCCCCGCCCCCACCACCGCCACGGTCGAGGGCGGCCCCTCCACCACCACGCCCCAGGGCATGAACGGGGCGGAGGGTTCTCCCGCCAGCAGCACCACGGCGGCGGGCGACGGCAGCACCACGCCGACCCGGGTCACCAGCTGAGAACAACGACGACGGCCCCCGGTTCCTGCTCGCGCAGGACCACCGGGGGCCGTTCGTCGTTCCGGGTGGATCAGTTCCGGGTGGATCAGGAGTCGGACAGCACCGCGTCGGCGTAGCCGCGGCAGTACTCCCAGGTGACATAGCTCGTGGGATCAGGATCGAAGGCAGGCTCGTGCGGGCGCATCTGCCCCTCGTCGAGCAGCTGCTGCAGGCTGGCGCGCAGCAGGCTCCACTCGTGGAAGTGCTGCTCGCCGCAGTCGCCGCAGTCGACGACAATGCCGCGCACTCCGCGGGCCTCCAACAGGGCCTGGTAGACCGCCAGGTCGGCGAGGTCGGCGACGACCTCCTCGCGCTCGTCCTCGCTCAGCTCGTCCTGCTCCTCCGCCTCCTGGGGGTCCAGGGACAGCGCGGGGTCGTGCGGATCTCCGGCGAACGGGTCCGGTGGCAGGGCATCTGACGACACGCTGTCAACGATACCTGCTCCCACCGGCGGCCGGACGGGCGATGACTCCGGACACATCGCGACCCGCGCGCCACCGCTCCGGCCCGCGGATACGATGGTCCGACAGGGGGTCCACGCGGTCAGACGATGGGACGCAAAGAATGACGAGCGAGACCGCAGGACTGCCGGCGAAGTTCGCGATGCTGGGCCTGACGTTCGACGACGTACTGCTGTTGCCGGCCGAGTCCGATGTGGTGCCCAGCGCCGTCGACACGGGGACGCGGGTCACGCGGCGGGTGCGGTTGAAGGTGCCGCTGGTGGCCTCGCCGATGGACACCGTCACCGAGGCGCGGATGGCCATCGCGATGGCGCGCGCGGGCGGCCTCGGCACGCTGCACCGCAACCTGTCGCCCGAAGAGCAGGCCGCCCAGGTCGAGGTGGTCAAGCGCTCCGAGGCGGGCATGGTCACCGATCCGGTCACGTGCTCGCCGGAGGACACCCTCGCCGACGTCGACGCGCTGTGCGCCAAGTTCCGCATCTCCGGTGTCCCCGTCACCGACGGCGCGGGCAAGCTCGTCGGCATCATCACCAACCGCGACATGCGGTTCGAGATGGACCACACGCGCCCCGTGCTCGAGGTGATGACCCACGCGCCGCTGATCACCGCGCGCGTCGGCGTCTCGGCTGAGGCCGCGCTGGGCCTGCTGCGCCGCCACAAGCTGGAGAAGCTGCCGATCATCGACGGCGACGGCATCCTCCGCGGCCTCATCACGATCAAGGACTTCAACAAGACCGAGAAGTACCCGCTCGCCACCAAGGACCCGGACGGGCGGCTCGTCGTCGCCGCCGCGGTCGGCGTGGGCGAGGAGGGCTACGCGCGGGCCATGCAGCTCGTCGAGGCCGGTGCCGACGTCCTCATGGTCGACACCGCCCACGGCCACTCGCGGCGCGTCCTGGAGACCGTCGCGAAGCTGCGGGCCGAGGTGGGCCACCACGTCGACGTCGTCGGCGGCAACGTCGCCACCCGTGCGGGCGCGGCGGCACTCGTCGAGGCCGGGGCCGACGCGGTCAAGGTCGGCGTCGGGCCGGGCTCGATCTGCACCACGCGCGTCGTCGCCGGCGTCGGCGCCCCTCAGATCACCGCGATCTACGAGGCCGCGCAGGCCTGTGCGGCGGCGGGCGTGCCCGTCATCGGCGACGGTGGCATCCAGTACTCGGGCGACATCTCCAAGGCCATCGCGGCCGGCGCGTCCACCGTCATGCTGGGCAGCCTGCTCGCGGGCACCGCGGAGTCGCCGGGCGACGTGATCTTCGTGGGCGGCAAGCAGTACAAGGTCTACCGGGGGATGGGCTCGCTGGGCGCGATGCAGTCGCGCGGCGACGCCAAGTCGTACTCCAAGGACCGCTACGCACAGGACGACGTGCTCAGCGAGGACAAGCTCGTGCCCGAGGGTATCGAGGGGCGCATCCCGTTCCGCGGGCCGTTGTCGCAGGTGGTGCACCAGCTCATCGGCGGCCTGCGCTCCGGGATGGGCTACGCGGGGGCGCAGACCATCGAGCAGCTGCAGCAGGCGCAGCTCGTCCGCATCACCGCGGCGGGGCTCAAGGAGAGCCACCCGCACGACATCACGATGACGGTCGAGGCGCCCAACTACGCCGCCCGCTGACCTGCGCTCTACGCTGGTTCCTCGTGCGTGACCTCGTGGAGATCGGGATGGGCCGGGAGGCCCGTCGCAGCTACGACCTGAACCAGGTCGAGATCGTGCCGTCGCGGCGGACGCGGAGCTCCAAGGAGGTCTCCACCGCCTGGCAGCTCGACGCCTACCGCTTCGAGATCCCGCTGGTCACCCACCCGACCGACGCGGTCGTGTCGCCGGCCAGCGCGGTGCGGATCGGGCAGCTCGGCGGCTTGGCGGTGCTCAACGCCGAGGGCTTGTGGTCCCGCCACGCCGACGCCGACGGGGCGCTGGCCCAGGTGATCGAGGCCGCCGCGTCCGACGACCCGACCGCCGCCGTCCGGCTCCTGCAGGAGCTGCACGCCGCGCCGATCGACGCGGCGCTGCTGAAGGAGGCGCTGCGCACCGTCCGGGAGGCGGGCGTCACCGTCGCGGCACGCGTCAGCCCCCAGCGGGCCCGTGAGCTCACCCCCGACCTGCTCGCTGGCGGCGTGGAGATCCTCGTCGTGCAGGGCACGATCATCTCCGCCGAGCACGTCTCCGGCGGGGAGCCGCTCAACCTGAAGGACTTCATCGCCTCGCTCGACGTGCCCGTCGTCGCGGGCGGCGTTGGTGACTACCGCACCGCCATGCACCTCATGCGCACCGGCGCGGCCGGCGTCATCGTCGGGTACGGGGAGTCGTCGGCCACCACCACCGACGACGTGCTGGGCATCGGCGTCCCGATGGCCACCGCCGTCGTCGACGCGGCTGCGGCCCGCCGTGACTACCTCGACGAGACCGGCGGCCGCTACGTCCACGTCATCGCCGACGGCGGCATGGGCGCCTCCGGCGACCTGGCCAAGGCGATCGCCTGCGGCGCCGACGCGGTGATGCTGGGCGAGCAGCTCACGGAGGCGACGGAGGCACCGGGGCAGGGCCTGTACTGGACGTCCTCGGTGGCCCACCCCAGCCTCCCGCGCTCGGAGGTCACGGGCTTCGCCCCCGGCGACCGCGATTTGGAGCAGGTGCTGTTCGGCCCGGCCACCAGCCCCTACGGCACGGTCAACCTCTTCGGGGCCCTGCGCCGCGCGATGGCGAAGACGGGCTACTCGGACCTGAAGGAGTTCCAGCGCGTCGGACTCACCGTCCGCGGCTGAGGTCGCGCTGGTCGAGATCGACATGGCCCAGCTCGCTGATCAGGCCGGTTCCGGCGGCAGCGAGGGTCACAGGTGTGTTCGAGCACCTCGGCGAACCACAGCAGGTCGTGGTTCAGCCCGGTCAGCAGCGCGCGCAGCTCGGTGCGGGTGCCGTCGGGGCCGCGGCGGGCTCCGGGGCTCGCACAGCGTGGCGGCGAGCAGGGCGGCGACGTGCTGGGCGCGCTCCACGCGACGACCGGCGTCGAGCAGGCACCATCCGGCGTCGCGGACGAGGCTCTCGGCGGCCGGCCCGGCCAGGGCCAGCAGCCCCTCAAGGACCCGTGAGAGCGCCCTGGAGATGTCGGCGGCCTCTCGGGGCGGCCCAGCTCCCCGAGCACCATCTCCAGCCGGCTCAGGAGGAACCAGGTGTCGGAGAGAGCTGCTCGCGGACGGCCTGGGCTGCGCCGGTGAGGCGGTGCACCGCGTAGGCGAGCGTGCCGGGCCGGGTGCGGTCGGTGAGCAGCGCGAACAGCTCGTTCCCGGAAGAGACGACGCGCTCGTCCTTCGAGACGGTGCCCGCGCCCATCCGCAGCGGCGTCCTCCGGCAATGTGACCCCGGGCTCAGCAGGCCGCCGACTACGCTGGAAGCGTGCAGCCGCCCACCGTCCTCGTCGTCGATTACGGCGCCCAGTACGCCCAGCTCATCGCCCGTCGCGTGCGTGAGGCGCAGGTGTATTCCGAGATCGTGCCCGGCAACACGCCGGTGGAGGAGATCGTGGCGCGCAAGCCCGTCGCCGTCATCCTCTCCGGCGGGCCGGCCAGCGTGTACGCCGACGGCGCTCCCAGCGTCGATCCCGCCCTGTTCGAGGCCGGCATCCCGGTGCTCGGGCTCTGCTACGGGTTCCAGGCGATGGCCCGCGCGCTCGGCGGCGAGGTCGCGCCCGACGGCACGCGCGAGTACGGCCGCACCGAGCTGACGGTCACCGACCACCCGGGCACACTGCACGACGGCCTGCCCGCCAGACACCCGGTGTGGATGAGCCACGGCGACTCGGTCGTGACCGCACCTCCGGGCTTCACCGTCACCGCGTCGTCCGAGCGGGCGCCCGTCGCGGCGTTCGAGGACACCGACCGGCGTCTGGCCGGCGTGCAGTACCACCCCGAGGTGGGCCACTCGCCGCACGGCCAGGAGGTGCTGCGCCGGTTCCTGCACGACGTCGCCGAGATCGGCACGGGCTGGAACACCTCCTCGATCATCGACGACACCATCGCTGCCGTCCGCGCCCAGGTGGGCGAGGGTCGCGCGATCTGCGGGCTCTCGGGCGGCGTCGACTCCGCAGTGGCCGCCGCGCTCGTCCAGCGCGCCCTCGGCGACCGGTTGACCTGCGTGTTCGTCGACCACGGCCTGCTGCGGAGCGGTGAGCGTGAGCAGGTGGAGCGCGACTTCGTGGCCGCCACCGGCGCGAAGCTGCACACCGTCGACGTGGCCGACCGGTTCCTGAAGGCGCTGGCGGGGGTCACCGACCCCGAGCAGAAGCGCAAGATCATCGGCCGCGAGTTCATCCGGGTGTTCGAGGCCGCCACCTCCGAGGTCGCGGCGGAGGAGCACGTGGGGTTCCTCGTCCAGGGGACGTTGTACCCCGACGTCGTCGAGTCCGGCGGAGGATCGGGCACCGCCACGATCAAGAGCCATCACAACGTCGGCGGGCTGCCCGACGACATCGAGTTCACGCTGGTCGAGCCGTTGCGCGCGCTCTTCAAGGACGAGGTCCGCCGCGTCGGCGCCGAGCTCGGGCTGCCCGAGACCATCGTCGGGCGCCAGCCGTTCCCGGGCCCGGGCCTGGGCATCCGGATCATCGGCGAGGTCACCTTCGACCGGCTCGAGACGCTGCGCGCGGCCGACGCGATCGCCCGCGAAGAGCTCACGGCGGCCGGGCTGGACAACACCGTCTGGCAGTGCCCCGTCGTGCTGCTGGCCGACGTCCGCAGCGTCGGCGTGCAGGGCGACGGCCGCACCTACGGCCACCCCATCGTCCTGCGCCCGGTCAGCTCCGAGGACGCCATGACGGCCGACTGGACCCGCCTGCCCTACGAGGTGCTGGAGCGCATCTCCACGCGCATCACCAACGAGGTGGCCGAGGTCAACCGCGTGGTCCTCGACGTCACGAGCAAGCCGCCGGGCACGATCGAGTGGGAGTAGCGGCCACCGCTCCGTAGCGACTCGCGCACCACCTTGTGTCGACTCGCACGGCGGGTTGCGCGGACTCGGGTGCCGTTTCGTGCCGGCTCACGGTTGGATGGGCGGGTGGGCAACCCCGTCTTGATCCCGGCCGACCTCCCGGGGCGGCTCGCCGACGCGCTCCGCACCGGGCGGTTCGCCGTCACCGCCGAGATCGGGCCGCCGCGCGGCGCCGACGTCGGCGCGATCCGCGAGTCCGCGGCGCTGCTGCGCGACTGGGTGGACGCCGCCAACGTCACCGACAACCAGGGCGCGCAGGTGCGGGTGTCGAGCTTCGCGGGCAGCGTCGTCGCGCTGGCCGAGGGGCTCGAGCCGATCATGCAGATGACCTGCCGCGACCGCAACCGGATCGCGCTGCAGTCCGACCTGCTCTCGGCGGGCGCGCTGGGCA
This sequence comes from Pseudonocardia sp., assembly GCF_025965585.1. Taxonomy (GTDB): domain Bacteria; phylum Actinomycetota; class Actinomycetes; order Mycobacteriales; family Pseudonocardiaceae; genus Pseudonocardia. Next base: position 15,840 of record NZ_JAOPWR010000516.1, on the reverse strand, counting down.
TCCCCAACCTCGTGCTGATGACCGGTGACCGCCCCGAGCGCGGCGACCACAAGGACGCCACGCCCGTCTTCGACCTGGGCTCCGAGACGCTCATGGCCGCCGCCCGGGAGCTGCGCGACGAGGCCCGGCTGCTGTCCGGCCGTGAGATCAGCCCGCCTCCGCGGTTCCTGCTCGGTGCGGTCGACACCGGTGCGGGCGTGCCCGACCGGCTGCAGCAGAAGATCGACGGCGGCGCGGAGTTCGTGCAGACCCAGTTCGTGTTCGACGTCGAGCAGTTCGCCCGCTGGATGGAGCAGGTGCGCGACCGCGGGCTCACCGAGCGGTGCGGGATACTCGCCGGCGTCGGGCCGATCCGGTCGCTGCGGGCGCTGGAGTTCATGGCCGCGATCCCCGGGGTGGTGATCCCGGAGGCGTTCGAGCGACGGCTGCGCGGCGTGCCCGCCGACCGCGTCGCGGCCGAGGGGATGGCCGCCTGCGCCGAGACGGTGGCGGCGCTGCGCGAGGTGCCCGGCGTCGCCGGGGTGCACGTCATGGCCGTCGGCTACGAGCAGGGCGTCCCCGCGATCCTGCAGACCGCAGGCCTGGGCCCCGTCCGTACCCCCTGACGACGAACGGGAGCGGCACCGGGCCCCCGCCCGGTACCGCTCCCGTCCTGGTGCGCCGCACCTCCCCGTGCGCGGCGCTGCGGCGGCCCGGTCCGCTCCCCAGCGCCGGACCCCGCCGATCTAGTCGGTGCGTCGCCCCTTGAGGCTCCCCACCAGCAGGAGCAGCCCGATCACCGCCGCGCCCCCCGCGAGCAGCCAACGGGGGTCGAAGCCGGCAAGGCTCGGCACCTGCCCGACGAACGCCGACACCGCCATCCCCAGGGCCAGGAGCCCCACCAGCAGCATCACCACGTCGGGGCCGCGCCTGCGGGTCACCTCGTTCGTGTGATCGCGATCAGCCACGGTGCACCTCCACGTCTCCGGCGCCCGTCGACAGGTCGAGGACGATCGTCCTGCCGGACCGGACGCCGTCGGCGCCCAGGTCGTCGGTCACGTCGAGTCGCGATCCGGGCCCCGAGACCTTCCGGTCGCCGAACTGGACGTCGCCGAAGCCGGACGACCCCTTCAGCGTCACGTCCGCGTTCGCCGGCACGTCCACCGTCACGTCACCGGCGCCGAGCGACACCGTGGTGCTCACCGACGTGGTGTCGGTGCCGGTCAGCGGGAGGCCGCGCAGGTCGAGCGTGATGTCTCCCGCCGCGCGCTGGTAGCTCGGCTGCAGCTCGGCGAGAGTGGTGGGGGCGGCGTGCAGGCCGCCGAAGCGGTTGCCCTCCCAGCGGTGGATCGGCGCCGCGACGGCGCCCCACGTCAGCGCGCTCAGCAGCAGCGCGATCGGGATCAGGCCGCGCCCGCTGCGGACGAATGCGCCCACCAGCAGCCCCGCGCCGATGACGGCCGACACGGCGCCGAACAGCAGCGGCACGGTCTCCGCTGACAGGGCGCCCAGCAACAGCAGCACGACGGCCGTCGCGGCCCCGGTGAGCAGGGCGATCCCCAGCGTCACCGACGTGACGGGCAGCCGGCGTGGCCGCGGCGGGGCGGGTGCGGGCACCGGGCTCGGCTCGGGCAGGTCCCAGGCGAACGGGGCGGCGCCCAGCGGGTCCCAGGCCGGCGGGGTCGGCTCGGCCGGCTCCTTGACGAGCGACGGGCCGGCCGTCGTGCTCGGGGTGGCCACCGTCGGGGCGTCCGCGGAGGCCGCGGCCTGCGGCCCGTACGCCGACGTCCCCGCCACCCGGCGGCCGCGGCTGCGGTGCAGCAGGAACAGCAGCGCCAGCGCGGCCAGCGTCGGCAGGACGAAGCCCCCGCGGCTGGTGAACAGGGTGCCGAGCGTCGCGGCGGCGGCCGCGGCCAGCGCGATCACCATGATCCCGCGCGGGGACCGGCGGCCCGGGGAAGCCGGGTCCTCCGGCGCCTCGGGCAGGGCGATCCACCCCGCGATGTAGAGCGCGGCGCCGATGCCGGTGAACGCCGCCACCACGAACCCGATGCGCACGAGCGTCGGATCGATGTCGTAGCGGCGGGCGATCGCCGAGGCCACCCCCGCCACCTGGCGGTCGTCGCGCGGCCGTGCGGGCCGCGTCTCCCACATCTCACGGAGCGTGCCGTGCACGTCGGTCGTGTTCATGACGACGAGACTGCCGGTCCGCGGCCACCCGGGGTATGAGGGATTGCCCCGAGACACCCCGGAGATTCCCCCGATGCCCGGGCTTCCCACTCGTGTGACCATGGACGACGTGAACAGCCCCGCACCCACCACCGCCCCGGGCCCGGCGGTCACCCCGCCGCTGGTCCGGCGGCGCAGCGGGCGGTTCGTCGCGGGCGTGGCCGGGGGCGTGGCCGACCACCTGGGCGTCGACGTCCTGTGGGTGCGGGCCGGGTTCGTCGTGCTCACCGCGATCAGCGGTGCGGGCGCGATGGCCTATGGGCTGCTGTGGATCTTCGTGCGGCAGGACCGGAGCGACACCGCCCGCCTGCCCGGACGTCGCGAGCGCCAGCAGGCCTACGGGCTGGTGGCGCTGGGTATCGGCGCGGGCATCGCGGCGTCGACGTTCGGCGACTCGGTGGCCGGCTGGATAGTCGGGCCGCTCGGCGTGGCCGCCGTCGGCGCGGCGGTGGTGTGGCGGGAGGCCGACGAGTCGCAGCGCCGGCGCTGGACGGAGGGCGCCCGCTCCGGGATCACCGGGCTGTCGGGCGGTGGGCGCAGCGCGCTCCTGCGGGTGACGGCGGGTGCCGTGTTCGTGACCGCGGGCATCGGGGTGTTCCTGATCGGCAACCTCCAGCTCGGGCAGGTGCAGTTCGCACTGCTCGCGGTGCTGGCCACGCTCGTCGGCGTCGCCGTCATCACCGTGCCGTGGTGGGTCAAGCTCGTGCGTGACCTCGGTGAGGAGCGCCGCGAACGCATCGTCGAGGCCGAGCGCGCTGAGATCGCCGCCCACCTGCACGACTCGGTGCTGCAGACCCTCGCGCTCATCCAGCGCCAGTCCGACCAGCCGCGCGAGGTGCTGCGGCTGGCCCGTGGTCAGGAGCGCGAGCTGCGGCACTGGCTCTACGGCCCCGCAGGCTACGGGCGGTCCGGGGCGGCGGATCCCGGGCTCGACGCCGGCCTGGCCGCGGCGATCACCACCGCCGCCGCGGAGGTCGAGGACACCTATGCGATCGACATCCGGCCCGTGGTGGTCGGCGACCACTCCCTCGACGACGGGCTGCGCGCCCTGGTCCTCGCCGCGCGCGAGGCGATGGTCAACGCGGCCAAGCACGCGAAGGTGTCCGAGGCGAGCGTCTACGTCGAGGTGGAGCCCGGGGAGGTGCACGTGTTCGTGCGCGACCGTGGCGTCGGCTTCGACCCCGACGACATCCCCGACGACCGGCACGGCCTCGCCGACTCCGTGCACGGCAGGATGGCCCGGCACGGCGGCACCGTGCGCCTGCGCAGCACGGCGGGGGAGGGCACCGAGGTCCAGCTGCGGATGCCCGTCGAGGACCTCACGCCCGACCAGCCCACTCCCGGCGACACCCGCACCGACCACACCAGCGCCGACCAGCCCGCCCCCGCGGACCGCGACCAGGAGGCCTCCCCGTGACCGAGCCCGAGACCGCCCCGGACGCCGCAGCCGGCGCCGCTCCCATCCGCGTGTTCCTCGTCGACGACCACGGCCTGTTCCGCTCCGGGGTGCGCGCCGAGCTCGACCGCGGCGTCCCGGACGTCACGGTCGTCGGCGAGGCAGGCTCCGTCGACGAGGCGGTGGCCGCCATCCGGCACACCCGGCCGGACGTGGTGCTGCTCGACGTCCACATGCCCGACGGCGGCGGCGCCGAGGTGCTGCGCCGCATCCGCCCCGAGCTGCCCGACGTGGTGTTCCTGGCGCTGAGCGTCTCGGACGCGGCCGAGGACGTCATCGCGGTGATCCGGGCGGGGGCGCGCGGCTACGTCACGAAGACGATCTCCGGGCGCGAGCTGGCCGACGCCGTGCGGCGCGTACGGTCCGGCGACCCGGTGTTCTCCCCGCGGCTCGCGGGGTTCGTGCTCGACGTGTTCTCCGACCGGCCGGGCGCGGACCCGCCCGGCGACCCGGAGCTCGACCTGCTCACCCGCCGCGAGCGCGACGTGCTGCGGTTGCTGGCGCGCGGCTACGCGTACAAGGAGATCGCGGGGGAGCTGTTCATCTCGGTGAAGACCGTGGAGACGCACGTGTCGAGCGTGCTGCGCAAGACCCAGCTGTCCAACCGCTACGAGCTCTCGCGGTGGGCGTCGGACCGGCGGCTGGTCTAGAGCAGGCCGCCGAGGAGCCCGTTGACCGCGGACGAGACGGGCGCGGTGGCCTTCTGGAGGGTGCCGGTGACGGGAGCCGTCGCCTTCTGCAGCGGGGCGGTGACCGGGGCCGTGGCGTTGTCCACGGTGTTCCCGAGCGCCTTGCCCGCGCCGGTGACCGTGTCGCCGACGCCCGTCACGACCCCGCCGACGGGCCCCGGGACGCTGTTGCCGAGCCCCGACGCCGTCTCGCCGACGGCGGCGGTGGCACCGCTGACCGTGCTGCCGAGGCTCGTGTTCGCGGAGTCGCCGCCGGAGGAGCCGCCGGCGGCGGACTTGCCGCCGTTCGACCCCGAGCTGCTGCCGGCACCGGTGCCGCTCGAGGGCGTGGAGCCGGAGGCCGGCTTCCGGGCGCCCGTGGCGCCACCGGATGTGGACGGGGCCTTCGCCGCAGTGGTGCCGTCGGTGCTGCCGGCCAGCGCGCTCGGGAACGCGACGGGGATCCAGGAGACGGGCGCCCCGGTGGCGGCGTCGAGGCCGCCGGTGCCCGCGGTGGGGCTCAGGGCCACCCCGGGGATCGTCGGCCCGGCGGTGCCGGTGCCGTCGAGGATGCCCTGGCCGGGGTGGGTCCCCGCGGCGGCGTCCTGCTGGTGGAGCGATGTGTCGGTGACGACGGCCGCGCCGAAGACGGAGCCCGCGGCGAGGAGGGTGCCCGCGGCGATTGCCCCGCGGCGGACGACCACGCGCTTCGCGATGGTCTCGGTGGGCCGGTCGTCGACGAACTCACCGGACTCCTCGACCCGCGACGTGCGGGGCAGCACCGGCCGGTCGAGTGCGTGGGGGGCACGGCCCTCGCGGCGGAGCAGGCTGCCGACGGACAGCGGCGGAGCGGTCTCCGAGCCGAGGATCCTGCCCGGCGCCGGCGCGTTGCGCTTGAGCAGTTCGGCGACGGTGAGGACGCCTGACGTGGATGAGCGCGGACCAGCTGGGGCAGCGAACTGGGCCACGACGGGTGTCCTCCCTTGGAGTGAACAGGCTGTGAGATGTCTACCCGAACGGCGAGTAACGGACCAAGTGTTACTCGCCCGCTCGTCGTCCTTCACCCGTATGGACTATATCCACTCGTCGGCCGTGACCGACCGTTCATCCGGCCGGTCAGCCGACGGTGACAACCTGGAAGGCCTCGGCCAGCGTTCCGTCCGGCAGTCCGAAGCGGCGGGCGACGTCGGCGGCCGTCCCGCGGATGCGCTCCTCGAGCCCCTCCATGTGCGCGGTCTGCGACCCGTGGGCGCCCAGCGCGGCGATCTTGCACTCGATCGTGGCGGTGACGTCGACGGGGTGGTCGACCCGCTCCTCGGGCGCACCCATGATCCACAGCTCCCGGACGGTCCAGGCCTCGAGTCCCTCGTCCGCGAGCAGTTCGGGATGCGCGAAGGGGTTGCGGGCGTCCGGGTAGACGGCGGCGAGCGCCGCCTCGCCCGCCGCCCGGTGGTCGGGGTGGGACGCGCCGAGGCGCTTCCACCAGATCTCCGGCGACTGCGTCAGCACGCGCTGCGGCTGCACCCGGCGGATCTCGCGGCTGATGTCGCGGCGCAGCTCGATGCTCGGCGTCAGCTTCCCGTCCGGGTAGCGCAGGAAGGTGACGTCGTGGACCCCGACCTCGACCGCGGCGGCCTTCTGCTCGGCCTCCCGCAGCGGGGCCATCTGGTCACGGGGGGTGTCGTCGAAGCCGCCGGCGTCGCCGGAGGTGCAGATGCAGTACGAGACGTCGATGCCGGCACGCGTCCAGGCCGCGACGGTGGCAGAGGCGCCGAAGTCGACGTCGTCGGGGTGGGCGGTGACGACGAGCACGCGCTTGACGTCGATCGGTGGTGTGGGCACCCAGAAAGCCTACGGTGGCCCGCAGGGGTCAGGAGATGCCGCGGAACTGCTCGCGCGTGGAGTCGAGGGCCTGCTTGGCGGCGATACCGGCGCCACCGCCGAGCAGCAGGCCGACGACGTCCACCGGCACGCTGTTCGCGTTGGTGAGGAGCAGCCCGATCAGCGCGACGAGCGCGGTGCCGCCCGCCACCTTCCACCGCCCCGACACGTAGTCGGAGGTGGCGGTGCCGGACAAGCCCCGCTTGCGGGCGGCGTTGTTCAGCATGGCGAGGTAACCGACGTGCCCCAGCGCGGCGAGCAGGCCGACGAGGGCCACCACCGCCGCGACGATCCCGAACACTGTGCCCATGCCTCCACTGTGCCACTCGCGCCGCCCGTGCGTCGGGATCCGCGCCGGCGGATCCGTGGCTCAGTGCCGTCCGAGGTGGCCGCGGCCCAGGCGCAGCAGGATCATCCCGAGCTCGTGGCCGTCGGCGCCCAGCTCCGCGAACTTCTTCAGCACCGTCATCTCGCGGTTGTAGACGATGCGCGGGCCGCCCGCGGCCATCCGCGCGCGGCCGACGCGCTGCGACACCTCGCTGCGCCGCTTGACGAGCCGCAGGATCTCGGCGTCGAGCTCGTTGATCTCCGCACGGAGGGCCTGGATCTCGTTCTCGGTCGGCAGGTCGTCGACTCCCGTGGAGTCCCTGCTGGAGTCCCTGCTGGCGTCCTCGCCGGTCGTCACGGTCACGGTCTCCTCCTCATGTGTGGGTCCCCCGCCCCGTGACGCGAAAACGCCCCGGATCCGTCAGGACTCCGGGGCGTCGTTGGGGCTGGTCAGCAGCTGGCCACGGGCACCGAGGTCCGGTACCCGTAAAACTCTGTCCCTACGAGATGGCGGCAGCTGATCAGAAGCACGGCGACAGTCTGCCACAGCAACCGGTGGCGCGACAGCACACTGTCGGCGGCTCTCGGTACCCTTCGAACACCGATGAACGAGCCTGCGAGTGAATCCATGTCACAGCGTCTGCGCGAAGCGTCGACCGAGCGCAGCGAGGTCATACGTTGAGCGCGCTGTTCGAACTACCTGCCCAGACGCCCGTCCAGCCCGGCACCTCGCACGGTGCGGCGTTGCTGGAGGGGCTCAACCCGCGCCAGCGGGAGGCGGTGGTGCACGCCGGGTCGCCGCTGCTGATCGTCGCGGGGGCCGGGTCGGGCAAGACCCGCGTGCTCACGCACCGCATCGCGTGGCTGCTCGCCGAACGGGGTGTGCACCCCGGCGAGGTCATGTCCATCACCTTCACCAACAAGGCCGCGGCCGAGATGAAGGAGCGGGTCGACGCGCTGGTCGGGCGCCGGGCCAACGCGATGTGGGTCTCCACGTTCCACTCCATGTGCGTGCGTATCCTGCGGCGCGAGGCCCAGCACCTGGGTGTGCGCAGCGCGTTCTCCGTCTACGACGCCGATGACACGCGCCGGCTCATCGGGCTGGTCTCGCGCGACCTGGAGCTCGATCCCAAGAAGTTCGCGCCCCGCGCCGTCGCCGCGCAGATCTCGAACCTCAAGAACGAGCTCCTCGGCCCGGAGGACGCCGCCGAGCGGGCCACCAACGAGTACGAGCGCAAGGTCGCCGAGGTCTACCGCGTCTACCAGGCCCGGCTGCACACGGCCAACGCGTTCGACTTCGACGACCTGATCATGGAGACGGTGTCGCTGCTGCAGCGGCTGCCCGCCGTGGCCGAGTACTACCGGCGCCGGTTCCGGCACGTCATGGTCGACGAGTACCAGGACACCAACCACGCGCAGTACGTCCTGGTCCGCGAGCTGGTGGCGCCCGCGGTGCCCGGCGCCCAGCCGGCAGAGCTGTGCGTGGTCGGCGACTCCGACCAGTCGATCTACGCCTTCCGGGGCGCCAACATCCGCAACATCATCGAGTTCGAGAAGGACTTCCCCGACGCGCGCACCATCCTGCTGGAGCAGAACTACCGCTCCACGCAGCGCATCCTCTCGGCGGCCAATGCCGTCATCGCGCGCAACCCGGACCGCCGCGACAAGCGCCTGTGGTCCGAGCAGGGCGACGGAGAGAAGGTGGTCGGCTACGTCGCCGACAACGAGCACGACGAGGCCGCGTTCGTGGCGCAGGAGATCGACCGCCTGGTCGACTCGGGCGAGGTCCGCAACTCCGACGTGGCCGTCTTCTACCGCACCAACTCGCAGTCGCGCGTGTTCGAGGACGTGTTCCTGCGCGTCGGGCTGCCGTACAAGGTCGTGGGCGGGGTGCGGTTCTACGAGCGCAAGGAGGTCCGCGACGCGCTCGCGTACCTGCGGGTGCTGTCCAACCCCGAGGACACCGTGAGCCTGCGCCGCATCCTCAACGTGCCCAAGCGGGGCATCGGCGAGCGAGCCGAGGAGCTCGTGGCGTCCTACGCCGACCGCGAGCGCATCTCGTTCACCGCCGCGCTGCGCGTCGCCGCGGAGCAGCCCGAGCGCATCCCGGCGCTGGCCACGCGCTCGCAGCGCTGCATCGCCGCGTTCGTCCGCATCCTCGACGACCTGAACGAGCTGGTGGAGCGCGGCGAGGAGACCGCTGAGATCCTCGAGGCGATCTACGCACGCACCGGGTACACCGCCGAGCTGGAGGCCAGTGAGGACCCCCAGGACGGTTCCCGGCGGGAGAACCTCGCCGAGCTCGTCACGGTGGCGCGGGAGTTCGCGGGCGACGCCGCGGTGGCCGATCTGGCGCTGGCCGAGGCCGGTATCGACGTGGAGGTCCCCGAGCCCGAGCCGGGTGTCCCGGAGCCGGGCTCGCTCGCCGCGTTCCTGGAGCGTGTGGCGCTCGTGGCCGACGCCGACTCCATCCCCGACAACGAGGAGGGCATGGTCACGCTGATGACCCTGCACACCGCGAAGGGCCTGGAGTTCCCGGTCGTGTTCGTCACCGGTTGGGAGGACGGCGTGTTCCCGCACATGCGGGCCATGGGCGACCCCGCCGAGCTGGCCGAGGAGCGACGGCTCGCCTACGTGGGCATCACCCGGGCCCGGGAGCGGCTCTACATCTCCCGCGCCATGATCCGGTCGTCGTTCGGGCAGCCCAACGCCAACCCGGCGTCGCGGTTCCTCGGCGAGATCCCGGACGAGCTGGTCGACTGGCGGCGCTCGGAGCCCGAACGTTCCGCCCCCGTCGGGAGGTTCGGGTTCGGCAAGCGGGCGGCCGGGAACGTGCACGCCACCGACCGCGGCACCTGGAACGTGCCGAAGGCGTCGATGGCGCCCACCCTGAGCCTGGACGTGGGCGACCGCGTCAACCACGACAAGTACGGCCTCGGCACGGTGGTCGCCTCCGACGGTGCGGGCGTGCGCGCCACCGTCACCATCGACTTCGGCAGCTCGGGCACGGTGCGGTTGATGCTCATCGGCGGCGTGCCGATGCAGAAGCTCTAGCCCGGCGCGCGCAGCTCCGCGCGCGTGGGGCCGGACGGCGGGCGCGGTCCTGAACGATCGTGCCGCGATCCGGCGTGGCGCCCGCCGGGTTCGCTCAGCCGATGTCGATGCCGTGCTCGGCGAGCCACGGCAGCGGGTTGATCTTCGTGCCGTCGGGCGTCCAGATCTCGAAGTGCAGGTGCGGGCCGGTGGACTCCCCGCGGTTGCCGATCTCGGCGATCTTCTCGCCGGCCGTCACCTTCTCGCCGACCGTGACGAACATGCGGTTCACGTGGCCGTACACGCTGTGGCTGCCGTCGGGGTGGCGCAGCACCACCCAGAGCCCGAAACCGGACGCGGGGCCCGCGTCCTCCACCACGCCGTCGGTCACGGCGTAGATCGGCGTGCCGATCGCGTTGGCGATGTCGATGCCGTAGTGCACGACGCCCCAGCGACCGCCGAAGCCGGAGGTGAAGGTGCCGACGGCGGGGCGCACGAACACCTCGTCGTCGAAGATGTGCGCGTCGGTGGCGCCGTCCGCCTCCGCCGCGGAGATGAGCGAGGCCTGCTTGGCGAGCTGCTGGCCGATGTCAGCGGCCTTGGCGAGGTTCTGCACGTCGACCTCGGACTGGGGGTCGAGCGCGCCGATCGCGAGGGCGTTGCCCGGGAGCTGGTCGCCGCCGATCGCGTTGACGGCGAAGCCGGAGCCCCCAGCCGACGGCGGCGAACTGGTGGTCTGGGCCACCGGCAGGATCGCGCTCGCCATGACGGGCGTGTCGTCGGGCATCACGAACGAGACCATCGTCTGTCCGGCCGCGACGACGGCACCCGCGGCGACGGCGGCAACCGTCGCGCGTCCGTGGACGGACGCCGCGGGTGGCGGCGGGAGACGATGCGCTCCCGGGTTCGCGACGACGGTCAGACGTGTCGTGCGATCGGGTTCGTCCTCCTGGGCGCCGCTGGGGGAGCGGTGGCGCACCAAGACCTGCCCTTCTCGACGAGGTGTCGGTGGTGCCCGTGTCGGGTGCACTCCGGCGCGGTCGGGGAGTTCCGCGGGGACGTTCGGGGGCGTCCCTGTTGCCGTCGTGACCGGTCCGTGACCCGGGTTCAGGGACCGTAGCGGGGGTCACGCGTGGGGGGCAAATCGGGTTGCGGCGTGTCGGGATCGGTTCCTCGGCGATCAGGACGCCGGCGAGGACTGATCACGGAAGGTGGTGATCGACGCGACGCTTCGGGCCTGACCGCGGCGGAACGGGTGACACCCACGGTCCGAACGGGCCAGGGCCGTGGCCACCCAGTGCACCGACCGGGGGTCGAGCGGGAGGGAAAGGTGACCGACGTCATGCATCTCGAACTGCTCGACGTCGAGGTCGGGATGGGTGAGCCGGGCGTTGCGCTGCGGCACGATCATCTGGTCCATCCGGCTCCACACCACGAGGAACCGGGTGCTGCAGTCCGGCGCGGGCTCCGTGAGCTCCTCGATCAGCTCCGAGCCGGGGCGCAGCTGGCGGGCCAGCGGGGTGGGCAGCAGGTACGCCGCGAGCGTGCCGCTGTGCGGGCTGCCCAGCGTCACCAGCGTGTCGACGACCGCCGAGCCGCCCATGCGCTGCACGTAGTAGCGGGCGATCATCCCGCCGAGGGAGTGGCCGACGATGTGCACCTTGTCGGCGCCGGTCTGCCCGCGCAGCCGCTCCACGTGGCTGCGCAGCTGGTGGGCCGCGTCACGGACGTCGCCGGTGAACAGGCTGTAGTTGACCGCGTGCACCACCCCGAAGCCGCGGCGGCGCAGTGTCCGGCGGAAGACGGCGAACACCGAGCGGTTGTCCATGATCCCGTGCACCAGGAGGATCGGGGTGCCCGCGGCCTCGACGTCGGTGACCACGAGGCTGCGGCGCCGCGGACGCAGGTTGTCGGTGCGGTACCCATCGCCCGACTCGGCGAGCTTCTCGGCCACCAGGCCCGCGGGGTAGGCGGCGAGGTGGGCGGCGAGCCAGGCCCACTCGACGGCGAGGCCCCTGACCCCGGCCGGACGCCCGCACGTGCGGGCCACGTAGCGCGCGGCCTGGCCGATCTCCCCGAGCGAGCGGAGCGCGGACGAGGTGAGGGCCGACATGGTGCTGCGCACCACGTCGCCCGCCATGGCCAGGCGGTCGAGTCCTCCATGGACCAACGCCATGGTCCCACGGTAAGCGATCCCGCCCCCGTTGTCGTCTCGACCAGAAACACGTCGTCGGGCCGCTGGGTGAGGCGGAGGGTGACAGCGGTCACCGGCCCAGGTCAGGGCACGTGCGACGGGCGTCGCTAGGGTCGTTTGCGGCAGCGGATCCGCGGGCCCCTCCCTCTGGCGAGGCCGACCCGCAGGCACATCACTGTGACACGCAGAGAAGCGGGAGAGCCATGGACCTCTACGAGTACCAGGCGAAGGATCTCTTCGCCGCGCATGGAGTCCCGGTACTTCCGGGCAAGACCGTCGAGACGGCCGAGGACGCCAAGGTGGCGGCTGCCGAGCTCGGCACGGCCGTGGTCGTCAAGGCGCAGGTGAAGGTGGGCGGCCGCGGCAAGGCCGGCGGCGTCAAGCTGGCGGAGACGCCGGAGGAGACGCAGGAGAAGGCCGCTGCCATCCTCGGGATGGACATCAAGGGCCACACGGTGCACCGCGTCCTGGTCACCACGGCCAGCGACATCGCGGAGGAGTACTACTTCTCCTTCCTGCTCGACCGGTCCAACCGGACGTTCCTCGCCATGGCCTCGGCCGAGGGCGGCATGGAGATCGAGCAGCTCGCCGTCGAGCGCCCGGACGCGCTGGCGCGCATCCCGATCGACGCGATCGTGGGCGTCGACAAGGCGAAGGCCACCGAGATCGTCACGCAGGCCAAGTTCCCGGCCGCCGTGATCGACCAGGCCGCCGACGTCGTCGTCAAGCTGTGGGAGACCTTCGTCGCGGAGGACGCCACGCTCGTCGAGGTCAACCCGCTGGTGCGCGACCCGCAGGACAAGGTCATCGCGCTCGACGGCAAGGTCACCCTCGACGACAACGCCGACTTCCGGCACCCCGGCCACGCCGCGCTGGTCGACGAGCGCACCGAGAACCCGCTCGAGGCGAAGGCCAAGGCCAAGGGCCTCAACTACGTCAAGCTCGACGACGGCCAGGTCGGCATCATCGGCAACGGCGCAGGCCTCGTGATGAGCACCCTCGACGTGGTCGCCTACGCCGGGGAGAAGCACGGCGGCGTCAAGCCCGCCAACTTCCTCGACATCGGCGGCGGCGCGTCGGCGCAGGTCATGGCCGACGGGCTCGACGTCATCCTCGGCGACCCGGACGTCAAGGCGGTGTTCGTCAACGTCTTCGGCGGCATCACGGCGTGTGACGCGGTGGCCACCGGCATCGTCGAGGCCCTGAAGATCCTGGGTGACGGCGCCACCAAGCCGCTCGTCGTCCGGCTCGACGGCAACAACGTCCTCGAGGGGCGCAAGATCCTCGACGAGGCGAACCACCCGCTCGTCACGCAGGTGGACACGATGGACAACGCGGCCGACAAGGCCGCCGAGCTCGCCGCGGCGGGAGCCGCGAACAACAGCACAGCGGCGGGGGCCTGATACCGATGTCGATCTTCCTCAACGAGAACAGCAAGGTCATCGTCCAGGGCATCACCGGTGGTGAGGGCACCAAGCACTCCACCAAGATGCTCGCGGCGGGCACCAACATCGTCGGTGGCGTGAACGCGCGCAAGGCCGGCACGACCGTCGAGATCGGCGGCAAGTCCCTCCCGGTGTTCGGCACCGTCGAGGAGGCCATGAAGGAGACCGGCGCCGACGTCAGCGTCGCCTTCGTGCCCCCGAAGTTCACCAAGGACGCCGTGATCGAGGCCATCGACGCGGAGATCCCGCTGCTGGTGATCATCACCGAAGGTGTCCCGGTCCACGACTCCGCCTACTTCTGGGCGCACGCCGTGGCCAAGGGCAACAAGACGCGGATCATCGGCCCGAACTGCCCCGGCATCATCAGCCCCGGCAAGTCGAACGCCGGCATCATCCCGGCCGACATCGCGGGGGCCGGCAGGATCGGGCTCGTCTCCAAGTCGGGCACGCTGACCTACCAGATGATGTACGAGCTGCGCGAGATCGGCTTCTCCACCGCCATCGGCATCGGCGGCGACCCGGTCATCGGCACCACGCACATCGACGCGCTCGAGGCCTTCGAGGCCGACCCCGAGACCGCCGCGATCGTGATGATCGGCGAGATCGGCGGCGACGCGGAGGAGCGCGCGGCGGCGTACATCAAGGAGAACGTGACCAAGCCGGTCGTGGGCTACGTCGCGGGCTTCACCGCCCCCGAGGGGAAGACGATGGGCCACGCCGGCGCCATCGTCTCCGGCTCGGCGGGCACCGCGCAGGCGAAGAAGGAGGCCCTCGAGGCCGCCGGCGTCAAGGTGGGCAAGACGCCCAGCGAGACCGCCGCCCTCATGCGGGAGATCATCGCGGCGCTCTAGCCGTCGGTCGTCGTCCGGGGCAGGCCGCCTCCACCGCCTCGCGCGGAGGAGGCGGCCTGCCCGTCGTTCAGGGGCTTCTCCAGCGGGCCACAGGGAGGTCTCAGGTGCATGGGCTAGCGTCGGTCGCACCCGTACGACGGACCGCGGGAGTCCGCACGGAGGGAGTTCTCTGACATGACGCAGTACCCCGGCACACCCCACCCCGGTGCCCAGCAGCCGCCCGAGGCGTCGAGCGACGCCACCACCGGATCGTCGGCCGTCCCGGCCGACGTTCAGCTGCCGCCGGGGCCCGCCCGCCTGCTGGCGCTGGCCGCAGGCGGCCTCGGTGTCGTCGTCTACCTGATCGGCTTCTTCGCCGAGTTCGGCCTCGCCACCACGGTCGTCGGGCCGCTCCTGCTGGGCGGCGGGTTGCTCACCGCCGCGGCGGCGGCCCTGCCGAAGGTGGGCCGGGTACTGCTGCCCGGTGCCGTCGCGGTCACGGTGGGCATGCTCCTGCTCCTGCAGGCCGTCGCAGGCGGCGGCGCGTCCACCACCGTGGTCATCGCGCTCGTGCTCGCGTTCCTGGAGGCCGTCGCGGCGGGCGGCGCCGTGCTCCTCGACACGGGCCTCGTCACCGCCCCGGCCCCGCGCCCCAAGCGCTCCGGTCCGGACCAGCAGCAGTACCCCGGCTACCCCCAGGGCTACGGTCAGCAGGGGTACGGCCAGCCCGGCTTCGGGCAGCAGCCCGGGTACGGCCAGCCCGGCGGCTACGGCCAGCCGTCGTGGGGCCAGCAGTACGGCGCCCCCCAACCCGGCTACGGCCAGCCGGGTGAGCACGGTCAGCCCGCGTGGGGCCAGCCCGGCCACGGTCAGTCGGCACACCCGCAGGGCCAGTCGGGCGGGCCGCAGGGCCAGCCGGCCTGGGTCCCATCCGCCGATGCGGGTGCCACCACGGCCACCCCCTGGTACGGCGGAGGCGGATCGTCGTCCGACGCCACGGTGGCCACGCCAGCCGCTCCGGCCCCGACGCAGGCCAACGCACCGGCGTCCGCCGACTCCACCACCGCCGTCCGGCCGGGCGACGCCACCCCGGCGTCGGGTCAGCAGGTGGCGGGCCAGTCGGCGGGGAGACCGTCGTCGTCGCCCGTGCCCGCAGCCAGGCCCTCCTCCCCAGCAGCCCCCTTGCCGCAGGTGGCGAACGGGGAGGGCCGCCACGAGCACGGTCCCGCCGACGGCGGCGGTACCGCCGCCACCCGCTTCATACCCCCGGACGAGAACGCGAAGAACTGACGCCGTTTCACCCGCGCGGGTGGCATCGAGCTGATCCCGCTCGGCGTGCCTGCCCGGCACCGGCGCCCGGCGCTGCGACGCTGACGGGGTGACCCGCACCCTCGAAGGCCACCCCGCCGACGATCCGGCCGCGCCGGGCACCGCCATCCCGGGCTCCGTTGAGGGTCTGGACCGGCTGCGGATCCTGCTGGCGGTCGCGATGGGCACCGTGCTCGTCAGCTACGCGCTGCTCGTGCCGGCGGCCGCGCTCGCCGTGCTGACCGCGGGCGGCGGCATGTCGCTCGACGGCGCCTTCGCCGCCGCCATCCCGCTGTGGCTGGCCGCCCACCAGATCCCGCTCGTGCTGCAGGGGCAGCCGCTCAGCGTCCTCCCGCTGCTCCCGACGGGCGTCGTGTTCGCCGTCGTCCTCGCCGGCTCGGGATGGGCGGTGCGGCGGCTGGGCTGCCGCTTCCGGGCCGACGCCGGCGCGGTGCTGGCCTCGGTCGCGGGTGCGCACGCCGCCGTCGCC